>JBECKT010000160.1:0-3323 GCA_040235405.1 Alcanivoracaceae bacterium | reverse complement strand
CCGCGATAGCGGCCCCTACGGTGCCAGCGCCGACAACCTGCAGATCGATTTCGATCTCAGCCGGGTGCAGGCGCTCATCGTGACCCATGTGCATATCGATCATGTCGGCCGCATTCCGTGGCTGCTGGCCGCCGGCTTTGCCGGGCCGATCTATTGCAGCGAGCCCAGCGCAAAATTGTTGCCCATCGTGCTGGAGGATGCGTTCAGGCTGAGCTTCAGCCGCCAGCCGAAAAGTGTCGAGCGTTATATCAAACTGATCGAATCGCGCCTGCGGCCATTGCCCTATAAACAGTGGCAAACCGTCTTCCCCGGCCTGCAAGTGCGGCTGCAAAGGGCAGGGCATATCCTCGGTTCGGCTTACGTTGAATGCAAAGCCGGTAAAGCCGCAACCGGCCACAGCAAGCACAGCACTGGCAAGCACACAATGGTGATTTTCTCCGGCGATCTGGGCGCACCCCATGCGCCGATTTTGCCGCCGCCCAGGCCGCCGCACGGTTGCGACATTCTGGTGATCGAAAGCACCTACGGCGACAGGAACCACGAAGACCGCAAAACCCGCCGGCAGCGCCTCGAAGCCGCCCTGAAAAAGGCATTGCAGGATCAGGGCACGGTACTGATTCCGGCGTTCAGCATCGGCCGCACCCAGGAGCTGCTCTACGAGCTGGAAGAGATTATTTACCGCAACGCCGGCAAGCAGGCCGCCGACGGCCTGCCCTGGAACCAGTTGCCGATCATTCTCGACTCACCGCTGGCCAGCCGCTTTACCGAGGTGTATCGCCAGCTGACCCCGTTCTGGGAAGCCGAAGCCCTGAAAAAAGTGCTCAGCGGCCGCAACCCGCTCAAGTTCGACCAACTGCTTACCGTCGACAGCAACGCCGCCCACCGGAAAATGGTGCGCCATCTGGCCGACAGCGCCCGCCCGGCGGTGGTAATCAGCGCCAGCGGCATGTGCACCGGCGGCCGTATCGTCAACTACCTGAAAGCCATGCTCGACGACCCGCGCCATAACGTCCTGCTGGTTGGCTACCAGGCCGCCGGCACCCTCGGCCGGCAACTGCAACACGGCGCCCGCCGGGTGGCAATAGACGGCGACAGCATCACCGTGCGCGCCCCCATTGAAACCATGAGCGGCTACTCCGCCCACGCCGACCAGGCCGGCCTGCTGCGCTTTATCCGCGGCATGCGCAAACCGCCGCGCGAAATCCGCGTGGTCCACGGCGACCCCAAAACCCAACAAACCCTGCGGAACCTCCTGTAGGAGCCCTCGACCCGGCGTGTTTGTAGGAGCCCTCGACCGAGGGCGAAAAGATTTTCGCGGCCGATCGGCCGCTCCTACAAGGTGCGGTGCGATAGATCTCGCGGCCGATCGGCCGCTCCTACAAGGCGCGGTGCAATCTACAAGGTGCGGTGCAATTTTTCCGTAGGAGCCCTCGACCGAGGGCGAAAAGATTTTCGCGGCCGATCGGCCGCTCCTACAAGGTGCGGTGCAATCGTGAAATTACCTGAACACCCCAAGATGCAATCCGAATGGCCTCAGCAGTTTTTCTGCGGTGGCCAGTGTCGGGTTGCCTTGATGATTTTCGATGGCATGGATGACGCGCACCGAAACGCCGGTCAGCTTGCTCATTTCTTCCAGTGTCAGGCGCAGCTCTTTTCTCAGTAAGGCAACGATCTGTGCCAGCGGTTGGCCGGGCTGGTCGGTAATGGATTGATACACCGCCTGACGGCGAGCCATTTGCTCGTCGGCGCTGAGCTGTTGATAGCGTTTGTCCACGGCTATAACCCCTGCAGAGAGGCCATTACGTTCACAGTCAGTCGCGCCGTGCGCTCGACAATGTGATCAGGCAGATTGTGCTCGCGCATTTTCGCAATCAGGGTGTGCAGCGGGGCAATCAGCTCTTTCAGGCCGGCAGCCAGAGTCTCGACAGGCAGATCGCTGGCGTGTGCCGCTTGCGCCACGGCACTGTGCCAATCGGGATGGCCGTTATCGTTCTCCTGCCACCTTGTTGCCCGGGCGATACCCTCCGGATGCAGGTACATCGGGGCGAAATCGTACAGCGGCGTCAGGGCGATATCGCCATCCCCGGTGCGACTGATGGCAGTATTGCGGCCATGGTTATCCTTGTTACCAAGAATAATATTGGCGACATCACGCTTCAGATATTCAACAATTTCACGCTGCGGATTCGTGCAAACAGCAGCCAGCGCCTGACAGGCTTCGTTGTGGGTCAGGCGCACGGCGAAGCCTGCTTTCTGGCACAGGGAAGCCAGGCTTTCCTGTGCCATGCGGATTACCTTTGTATTGCCACTCTGATCATTACCGATCTGGCGATCGAAGCGGGGAATAAACAAGGCACCGCCATGGGTTTCCAGATCACCGTGCACGCGCAAGCCAAGATGTCTCGCCAGCGCCATATATTTGCCTTCGCACTCCAGAATCAACTTCAGATCGGGCTGGCCTGAGCGCTGAAATTTGACCAGCCAGTGTCGCCGTGCACGGTGATCCGGCAGTGTGTGATCCAGATAGAGCAAACCGTCGTCCGCTTCGGTAAGCAGGATCTTTGGCCATTCACCTTGCACACCGGACGAGCCCGCCACAAACAGTCCATGACTGGCCAGATACTCGACAAAATCCTCATGTCGGCTAGCTACATCGCTGTGGCGAAAGCCGGTTAACGGGGCAGTCGACTGCCGGTGATGTTCAGCGGCTTCCTTGATGCGCAGGTTCCCGATGGGATTGCCTGCACCAGCCAACAGCAAAGGCCAGTCGGCAGAGAAGGTGGCTGTCTCCGGCAGCCCCAGCTGACGCAGTAACTCCTGACGGCCGAATCCCTGAGGCAGCAGATCGAGCAAAAACGGCGGCCAGGTATCCGCCTGCAGCAGCTCCATGTTCACCGGCCAACGGCAGGAGCAGGCATGAGCATCTGTCTTGCCCTGAAAATTGAGGACATGATCCAGCAGATAACCCGCCCGCGTCGCAGCCTGCCAGCCCCGCAGCACATCACCGGCCAGGGTGACGGTGGCCGCATCATGCCAGGCGTCGCGCAGAAAGACTTGAATTGTGCATATTTTGTTCATTTACGCACTATAGTGAAAAATAATGCCGCAGAAAACATCTTGTTATGCAGTATAAGTAAAAAATGAATACCCCTTGGCGTGGCCGTAGGAGCCCTCGACCGAGGGCGAAAGATTTTCGCGGCCGATCGGCCGCTCCTACGAGGTGCGGTGCAATCTTTCCGTAGGAGCCCTCGATCGAGGGCGATAGGTTTTCGCGGCCGATCGGCCGCTCCTACGGATGCTCTGCGGATGCCATACGGGTGCGG
>JBECKT010000150.1:0-2650 GCA_040235405.1 Alcanivoracaceae bacterium | reverse complement strand
CGCAGTCCGGTGCTGTTTATCAATGGCGCGGAGCCGCTGGCCCGGGCTTATTATGTTGCCCAGAGCAAAGGCCTGCTGGAGAAGATGCACAAGCCAATATTTGATGCCATTCACAAGCATCGCGAGCCGCTGTTTACCGTACCGGCATTGACCAACTTCTTCCGCAAGTATGGCGTTGAGCCGAAGGAGTTTAACGAGCTGTATGCCTCGTTTGGTGTGTCCACCAAAATCCGTCAGGCTGATGCCATCTCCCGCGAGTCAAAAATCACTGGCGTGCCGGCGTTCACGGTTAACGGCAAATATCTGATCCTGCGCCAGAATCTGAAGACCCAGGCAGAGCTGTTCGAGGTGATCGAGTTTCTGGTCGACAAAGAACGCAAGGCGCGCGGTGGCTGATGACGTCGTATGCTGCTTGATCGCGCCCGTCTTGCCTATGCTGAATGGAAAACCCGCCCGGCGGGTTTTTCCTTTGTTCGGGAAGGTCTGAAAAGACGTCGTCGTCCGAGCGTGGTGGCGCTGCCGCCGGACCGGTTAAAGCTACTCAGTTTCAATGTTCAGGCCGGGATCGGCACGCAAAAGTTTGGCGAGTATTTTACTGGCAGCTGGAAACACCTCGTCGCCCATCCGAACAGCATCGATAACATTGAGCGCATTGCCGACGCAGTGCGAGACTATGACGTAGTGGCGCTGCAGGAGGTTGATGGCGGCAGCCTGCGTTCGCGCAATATGAACCAGCTGGTGCATATGGCCTCAAGAGCGGATTTTCCGTTCTGGCACCAGCAGCTGAATCGTAATCTTGGCCGGCTTGGCCAGTTCAGTAACGGTTTGCTGAGCCGCTTTGTTCCCTATCATATTGAAGACCATCGATTGCCTGGTCTGCCCGGGCGTGGTGCGATCATCGCCCGTTACGGGCATCCGGACAACCCGTTGATCATGGTCGGTGTGCATCTGGCGCTGGGTGAAAAATATCGCAACACCCAATTGGCTTATCTGTCGCGCCTGCTTAAACAGTACCGCCACGTTATAATCATGGGTGATTTCAATTGCCGTCCGGATCATTTGCGAAGATCGCCTCTGGCGGAGCTGGATCTGGTGCTGCCGACGGAGACGTTGTTGACCTACCCGAGCTGGGCGCCGGACCGCCATATTGACCATATTCTGTTGTCACCATCACTGATCGCCACGCGTAGCGAAGTGTTGAGTGATTGCCGGCTATCAGATCATTTGCCGGTGGCAACAGAAATTCTGTTGCCGGCGGATGTGGTGGAAGCGGCGGGGCATGTGCCACGAGCGTTGCCACGGCACGACTGAGTTGCAATGACAGGCAGCGACCATCACTGGATGCGTGGCGTCGAGGCGACTCAGGGGCGCCATATCGACTGTAGCTGATGATCCCGGCAGGTTTTACACTGCGACGTCAATCACGCTCCGCGGCGGTCAATTTTTTACAGTTCCCCGAGGGGTCATTTCATTTCTTCGTTTCACTCTTCACACATCAGTAACGTGTTTCTGCCATACCGGCAAATTGCTTGGCCAAATAGGTGGCGTAGTTGTCTGTCATGCCGGCAAGAAAGTCCACTGCACGCATGATGCACTCATAGATGCGCTGCTGTTCATCCATGCTGTCCAGGGTTGGCGGGAAGCTGTGCCGGCCAATCAGATCGATAATGCGCAGATGCCGATAGTTTGATTCATCGTTTCTGGCATGGGAGACGGCGGCTTCTATCAGCCCGCCAAGCAGTGTGCCAATCACTTCAAACGCGCCAATCTCCAGTTCTATCTTGCGCGGGTGCTCAAACACCTTGGTTCGGGCCAGTTGCTTGGCATTCTCTACGACATTGCGCACCGCCGGCTCGCAATGCGAAATCAGATCGCCTTCCAGTGTGCCAGCCAGCAGTTTGTCGTGGTTGGCCATGAATGTTTCCACGCCGGCGTCGATGAACCGCTCAATGATCTTGCCGCGCAGCAGGGCAGCCTTGCGGCCGACACGCATATCGGATTGCAACAACGTGCGCACTTCCTCGCTGTCCGGAAACGCCGGAGCCAGCAGGGCATGGACTTCGTCCCAGTGCAGCAGGTCCATCTCCAGACCGTCTTCCAGATCAATAATGGCGTAGCAGAAATCGTCGGCAGCCTCGACCAGATAGGCGAGTGGATGACGGACATAATGCATCTCGCCAAGCTTGTGCAGCCCGGTGGCCTGGCAGGTTTCCTCGAATGCTCCACTGTCCGCAACGAAGGCGCTGTATTTGCCGCGGCGCGGGCAGTCCGGCTGGTCGCTGGCGGATGACAGCCAGGGATACTTGAGGAAGGTGGCAAGTGTGGCGTAAGTCAGCCGCATGCCATCGTCATACTGGTGGTACTCGGACTTGGTCAGAATGCGAAAGCCCTGAGCGTTGCCTTCAAACAGTGCCAGATCATTGCGCTGGGAGTCGCTGAGCAGGTCCAGCCACTGGCTGCCCTGATGCCGGAACCAGGCGCGAATGGCGCGCTCACCGGTATGACCAAAAGGCGGGTTGCCGATGTCATGGGCCAGGCAGGCGGACTGGACAATATCGCCAAGATCGGTGGCGTCAATTCCGGCAGGCAGCAGTTTCTGCAATGCAAGCCGTTGCCCGACCTGAATGCCAAGCGTGCGGCCGACGCAGGA
>JBECKT010000181.1:0-4096 GCA_040235405.1 Alcanivoracaceae bacterium | reverse complement strand
ACCACCTGAAACAGGGTGACGGTGATGGTCCAGCAGACATACAGCAGATAAACCGGCTCGCGGATCGATGTGTACAGGAACAGGTTGTACAGCATCATGATGGCCATGCCACCTATGAACAGGCCCTGAACCAGAATGCTGGTGTGGCTACTGCGATGGAAATGTTCTGCGGTTTGCAGGGTCAGCGGCAGCTGCAGGCTGTACGGGGTTTGCACCCGCATCAGCAGTGTGCGTGGCTCGCCCGGCGGCAGATCCAGCGGCAGGGCAATGCGGTGATAGGGCAGGCGGCGTTCACTGAACGGCACACTCAGGCCGGCACGCTGTTCGTCCACCGGCAGCGCAACATCCGGCGCCAGCACATACAGGTGCAAGTCGGCAAGGACGGCGTTATCAATCCGTGCTATCCAGCTGGCCGGGCTTTCGGTGTCGTTGATGACGCTGAGCCGGAACCAGCAGACGTCAGAGGTAAAGCCGAAATTGGCCATGCCTTTGGCCTGTTGCCAATCCAGATGTTGGTGCTGATGCAGCATTGCGGCGCGGGGCATGGCGGTGCTGGCAGCCTCGCAGAAAAACTCGGGGGTCGGGTGCAGTGGCGCGGCGGCGGCAGTCAGGCGCAGCGTTTCCGCTGTCGCTGACAAGGATGCCAGAAGCATCCACGCCAGCAAAAATGAGGGCGCCAGGCGGATCGTGCAGGCTCTTCGAAATCGGCGTTCCATGTCGGTCCGGAGCAGAGGCTTGCTATGACTGTATGGCCAGCGCCACTTTGGTGCAACCACCTGATGCCCGGGTTCGCTGGTAGCCAATTTCCGGCACGAGACCGGATTGCAACGGAAGTTTGCGGGCCTTTTATGTAAGCAGGTGGCTTATGTAAGCAGGTGGCGCAGGGGTTCCGGCAGGCGTTCGACCAGTGCCTCCGGCAGCCTCACCGCCCGGCGTACGAACTGCCACAGGTCCCAGTAGTCTTTGTGGGCCAGGATCATGCCCTTGTTGTCGACCTCCAGCCAGGTGGTGCCGGAGATGGTGATCGCTTTTGGCCAGAATTTCGATTTGAAGGTCATGTCCCACTCGGCGACATGGGTGTGCTCGGTGCGAACCTCGCGCTTCATCACGGCGCTCAACTCCGGGAAAATCTTCACCAGATCCCGGTATACAGCGACAATTGCCTTGCGACCGCGGACCCGCTGCAGCGGGTCCTCAAAGGTGGCTTCCGGCGCATACAGTTCGAACACCATCTCCTCCAGTGCCTGATCGCTTTCCAGCTGGTTCAGGTTATCCATCATCACTTGTTTCGGGCTGCGCATGGGGTTCCTCCATTCAACTGTGCCGGCCTGACGGTCATAATGCGCCCACTGACGAGGAGGGAACATGACCGGGGACAAAAAATCGTTGTTTACCCACCTCAATGGTGAAACCGGCCGCATTGGCTGGCAGGCCCTGCAGCCGTGGTTTGCCAAGGGTGACACCCTGCAGGTGGCAAAGAAAGTGGATCTGGTGGCGGTAGCCACAGCGCTGGCGGCTGACGATGCGGCGGCGGTCAAGGGCTGGCTTGATGCCGGCCAGCTCGGCCCGGTATCGACCGCCCAGGCCTCGGCCTGGGTTCACGCCAATGCCGAGGTCTGGGCGGTGGTGGTGCTGCCGTGGATTCTGGTGCAGGAGATCTGAGCCACCTGCAGGAGCGGCTGATCGGCCGCGAAGGGGGCACGGACTTGCGTAGGAGCCGTCAACTGACGGCGAAGCCTTTTCGCGGCCGATCGGCCGATCGGCCGCTCCTGCGAGGAGCACGGATTTGCGTAGGAGCCGTCGACCGACGGCGAAAGGTTTTAGCGCTGCACCATGTTTTTGGCGGCTTCGATGGTTGTTGCCGGGCTCATTTCCTCCGGCACCTTGAGGCCGCGCTGTACCGCGTCGCGGGCGTAAATCGTGTCCATCCAGCGCTTCAGATTGGCCAGATCACTGATATCAACACCGGACCAGTTGTGGGTGCGGGCCCAGCAGAAGTTGGCAATATCGGCGATCGAGTAATCGCCGGCGAGAAACTCATTGTCCCTCAGGCGGGTGTCGAGCACGGTCAGCAGCCGCTTGGATTCGTTCTGGTAGCGATCAATGGCCGGCTGGATCTTCTCCGGCATATAGCGGAAAAAAACGTTGGCCTGACCCATCATCGGCCCGACCCCGCCCATCTGGAACATCAGCCACTGGATGACATTTGAGCGGCCGCGGACGTCGGTGGGCAGCAGCTTGCCGGTTTTCTCGGCCAGATAAAGCATGATTGCGCCGGATTCGAACACGGCGAAGTCGTCCTCCTCGCTGTCGACAATGGCAGGAATGCGGCCGTTCGGATTGATGGCGAGAAACTCCGGCGCTTTCTGTTCACCTTTCATCAGGTTCAGGGGGTGAACGGTGTAGGCAAGGCCAAGCTCTTCGAGGGTGACCGAGGCTTTGTGGCCATTCGGAGTGGCGGCTGTATACAGCGTGATCATGGTAACTCCTGATCGGGGCATGGGAGCAGCAAGGATGCCTGAGTCGCACATTTGTTGCACCGGCCGGCTCTTGCCAGCAGCCACGGGCTGGGCGATGATGCTGTCCATATGGTCAGTATTCGAGGCGACGATGATCAAGGGACGCGGTGTCAGCGACAATCCGGCGGGGCGTTTCCAGACCATTCAGGTGGTTCGCGACGATCCGCCCCCGGCATCGCTGGCCACGGAATATCGTAGCGAAACGGCGAAAACGCTGATTACATCCAACGATTCTCCGGATGTGCCGTTTGGTCACAGCATCAATCCCTATCGCGGCTGCGAGCATGGTTGCAGCTACTGTTTCGCCCGGCCGACCCACAGTTATCTGGAGTTGTCGCCGGGGCTCGATTTCGAAACGAAGATTATCTGCAAGGACAACGCCGTGGCGTTGCTGCAACAAACCTTCAGCAAGGACGGCTATCAGTGCGAGCCGGTAGTGATCGGCAGCGCCACTGACCCGTATCAGCCGGTGGAAAAAACCCGGCGGCTGACCCGCGGTTTGCTGGAGGTGTTTCTGGCCCATCGTCATCCGGTCGGGCTGATTACCAAAAGTGGTTTGATTCGTCGCGATCTGGATATTCTTGCCGCGCTGGCCGGGCAGCAACTGGTGTCGGTAGCGGTGTCGGTGACGACGCTGGATAATTCCCTGAAAACGAAACTGGAACCGCGCGCCAGCAATGGCAGCACGAGGCTGGCGGTGATTCGCGAGTTGTCCGCCGCCGGGGTGCCAGTGACCGCGCTGTTTGCCCCGGTGATTCCGTTCATCAATGATGACGAGCTGGAAGAGGTGATCGAACAGGTCGCCGAGGCCGGCGCCCAGAGCGCCGGTTATGTGATGCTGCGCTTGCCGTGGGAGCTGAAGGAGTTGTGGCAGGGTTGGCTGGCCGAGCATTATCCGGACCGGGCCGGCCGGGTGATGTCAGTAATGCGTGACCTGCATGGTGGCCGCGAATACCAGAGCGGCTATTTTTCCCGGCAGACCGGGCGCGGGCAGTGGGCTAACCTGTTTGCCCAACGATTCGAGATCGCCTGTCGTCGCGCCGGCCTGGAAGGGCATGAGTTGCCGCCGCTCAGAACCGATTTATTCCGGGTGCCATCGAAACCCGATCAGCTGGTGTTGTGGTAATGACCGGTTTTCTGATTGATGAAGCTGCAGGAAAAACACGCGCCACTTTATTACTGGCGCACGGTGCCGGCGCGCCGATGGACAGTGACTTCATGAATATGCTGGCGGCGGCGTTGGCCCGGCAGGGCGTGCGCGTGTTGCGGTTTGAATTTCCGTATATGGTCGAGCGCCGTCGCAGCGGTACAAAAAAACCACCGGACCGCACCCCGGTACTGTTGCAGGCGTTTGCCGCAGCGCTCGATCAGGCCGGCGCCGAATCGGTGTTTATCGGCGGCAAGTCCATGGGCGGACGCATGGCAACGATGCTGGCGGTGGAGCGCCGTTGTCGCGGTGTGGTCTGTTTCGGCTATCCGTTCCACCCGCCGGGCAAGCCGGAGAAAACCCGGCTGGATCATCTGCCGGCGATGCAGGCGCCGCTGCTGATTTGTCAGGGTGAGCGGGACCCGTTTGG
>JBECKT010000126.1:0-12794 GCA_040235405.1 Alcanivoracaceae bacterium | reverse complement strand
GGCAGTCTAGCGGAATCAAAAGGTTGAAGGAACATGGGGGAGGGGATAGAGGTGATAGTGGTTTTCTATATCTGTTTGGGTGGAATGGGGCGGCAGTGATCTTCGCCGGCTCGGCCACCTGTCAGGGGTTGCCGGGACCCTCGTAGCCATGGATGGCGGAGAGGAGCTACATGGACGTACTCGTGCGTGTCCTGGCAACCAGCCACAGAGGGAAAGACCGGATCGGCCGGCAGCAAACCGGTTTACCCGCTTTCCCGTGCGGAAAGAATCTCCTCAACCAGCTTTGGCACTTCGACAGTCGCCGGGCCAACCCGGTGTTCATGGAAAGCGTTGCTGATCATGCTGCCTTCAAGATTTACTTCAATACAGCGCGCCCCGACCTGACGCGCCAGACGGACAAACCCGGCAGCGGGGTAGACATTGCCGGACGTGCCGATACTGATAAACAGCTGGCAATCAAGCAGCGCCGCCTCAATCGCTTCCATATGCAGCGGGATCTCGCCAAACCAGACCACATCCGGACGCAGGACACCCGGTGGCCGGCAGCAATCGCAAGGCTCGGATGTGGCCACATCGCCGGTCCAGCGGCGCCGCTGGTGGCTGCGGGTGCAAAACACGCTGAGCAGCTCGCCATGCATGTGCAACAGGTTTTGCGAGCCGGCCCGGTCGTGCAGGTCATCAATATTTTGGGTCACCAGCGTCACCGTGCCGGGATGCTGCTGCTCCAGCAGGGCAAGAGCAAGGTGCGCGGCATTGGGCTGGATGCCCGGTTGCTGCAACTGGTGACGACGCTCGTTGTAAAAACGTTGCACCAGCGCCGGATCGCGGGCAAAGGCCTCCGGCGTGGCAACATCCTCAAGCCGATGGTCCTCCCACAGGCCGTCGGCGCCACGAAAAGTGCGGATGCCCGATTCGGCGGAAATGCCGGCGCCAGTCAGGATGACAATATTCATGCAAACCCCTGATTTCCGTTTCTTCACCTGGTGCAGGCTATAATGCCGCCATGAGCGATATGATCGTAGCCCACCAGGAAGTCATCGATACAGGCGGCCGTCAGGCCACATTACTGCATTTTCACCGTGGTCAGGTGTTGCGCATACTGGCCGATTCCGTTGCCCTGTACCGTGATCGCGTCTCGGTGGACGACCCGCTCGGTAATGGTGTCGTCGGCCATGAGCTGATCCCGGCGTCCCTGCGCCTGCAATTTGAGCCGGATACCGGCTTTATTCGCGAACAGCGTGCCGGTTTCGTTGGTCTGCATGGCGGGGCGGTGCTGTTTATCCGCCCCGATGGCATCGCCCTGTATGATGATGCCGGCAATGCTTTGCGAAATCGTGACGCCCACTGGCTGATTCCGTTCGTCAAAGCCAACTGAACCGGAGGCCCGATGGCTGAGGAAACCACCAAACTTCGTCTGCGCACGCTGACGATGGAAGACTATCCGCAACTGGCGCATCTGATGAATCTGGTTTATCCGGATATCGGTGGCGCCTGGCCGCAAAAAACGCTGGCAGCCCTGACCGGCAAGTTTGAAGAAGGCCAGTTGTGCATTGAGGATCACGATGAACTGGTGGCAGTGGCGCTAACCATCAAGGTCAGTTATGACCGCTTTTCCAACCCGCATCGCTATGAAGACCTGATTACCGAAAACCAGATTCATCTGCATGACCCCGACGGCGATGCCCTCTATGGGCTGGACGTTCTGGTTCATCCCGAGTATCGCGGCTACCGTCTGGGGCGGCGCCTGTACGAGGCGCGCAAGGATCTGTGTCGTGAAGAAAACCTGCGTGGCATTCTGGCCGGTGGTCGTCTGCCCGGCTATGCAAGCCACGCCGACCAGATGTCTGTGATGGAATATATCGATCAGGTGGAGCGACAGAAGCTGCATGACCCGATCCTGTCGTTTCAGCTGTCAAACGGCTTTGACGTCAAGCGCCTGCTGACGCGTTATTTGCCGGAGGATTCCAAGTCGCGTGGTTATGCCACCTTGCTGGAATGGGACAATATTCTTTACGAACCGCCCGCCACCAGCGATTACGTGAGTAAAAGTGTGGCTCGCATTGGTGTGGTGCAAAGGCGTATGCGCGCCGCCCGTTCAGTGGAGGATCTGCTCAGTCAGGTAGAATTCTTCGTTGATGCCCTGTCGGATTATCGGGCCGATTTCTGTGTTCTTCCGGAATTTTTCAGCGCGCCTCTGATGGGGTTGGAGCTGGATATGGGCTCGCTGGATGCGATCCGTTTCCTGTCCGGGTTTAGCGCAGAGATTGCCACGGCATTGTCGGATATGGCAGTCAGCTACAACATCAATATCATTGCCGGTTCCATGCCGCTGGTAGACGAAGGTGAGGTCTATAACGTTGCCTATTTGTGCCGTCGTGACGGCACCATGGAGGAGCAGCGCAAGATTCATATCACTCCGAGCGAGCGGCGTGACTGGGGGATTGAAGGTGGCAACAGTCTGCAGGTGTTCGAAACCGATGCCGGTCGAATCGGCATTCTGATCTGTTATGACGTCGAATTCCCGGAGCTGTCGCGGATTCTGGCCGAGGAGGGCATGGAGATCCTGTTTGTGCCGTTCTGGACTGATACCAAGAACGGTTACTTGCGAGTGCGGCATTGTGCCCAGGCGCGGGCCATCGAGAATGAGTGCTATGTCGCCATCGCCGGCTCGGTGGGTAACTTGCCGAGAGTGGATAACGTTGATATCCAGTATGCGCAGTCGGCGGTGTTTACGCCGTCGGATTTCTATTTTCCGCATGACGGGATTATCAGTGAGGCGGTGCCGAATACCGAGATGCTGTTGTTTGCCGATGTTGATCTGGAGAAGCTGAAGCTGCTGCACAAGGAAGGCTCGGTGACCAATCTCAAGGACCGCCGCAAGGACCTCTACACCCTGTCCCGCAAAAAGCCCTGACCTGTGTAGGAGCGGCCGATCGGCCGCGAAGGACGGTTGGCAGTGAACCTCACCGGCCTTTGCGTTCGTTGGTTGCTCCCGGGACACGCACGAGTACGTCCCTGTAGCTCATCTCCGCCATCCATGGCTCCGATGGTCCCGGGAGCAACCAACGAACGCAAAGGCCTCGCATTCTTTCGCAGTTGCTGGGAAATAGCAGGATGTCACTTGCACAGGAGTACACCGGGCAGTTCACTGCCAAACCATCAACAAACAAAACAAACAAAAACGCCGGCACAAGGCCGGCGTTTTTGCAGAACCGAACAACAAATCACATGTTCGGATAGTTCGGACCGCCGTTACCTTCCGGCACCACCCAGTTGATATTCTGGGACGGATCCTTGATGTCGCAGGTTTTGCAGTGCACGCAGTTCTGGGCGTTGATCTGGAAACGCTTGGAGCCATCCGGATTGTCCAATACTTCATACACACCCGCCGGGCAGTAACGCTGTGCCGGCTCGTCCCACTTCGGCAGGTTCACCTGAATCGGAATTGCCGGATCTTTCAACACCAGATGGCAGGGCTGGTCTTCTTCATGGTTGGTGCTGGACAGGAATACCGAATCCAGCTTGTTGAAAGTGATCTTGCCATCCGGCTTCGGGTAATCGATTTTCTTGCACTCGGCGGCCGGCTTCAGGGTGGCATGGTCCGGGGTCGGATCGTTCAGGGTGAACGGCATCTTGCCGCCGAGGAAGTTCAGATCCAGCACCGCCAGGCCCGAGCCGATAAAGTTACCGAACTTGTGCTGGTACGGACCAAAGTTGCGCTGGGTGTACAGCTCTTCATAAACCCAGCTGTTCTCGAACACACCCTTGTACTCGACCAGCTCGTCATTGCCGCGGCCGGCTTTCAGCGCTTCGGCAATGACCTCGGCGGCCATCATGCCGGACTTCATGGCAGTATGGGTGCCCTTGATCTTGGCGAAGTTCAGGGTGCCGGCGTTGCAGCCCACCAGCATGCCGCCCGGGAAGGTCATCTTCGGCAGCGATTGCAGGCCGCCCTTGGCGATGGCGCGGGCGCCGTAGCTCAGGCGCTTGCCGCCTTCGAGGTATTTGCGCACTTCCGGATGGTTCTTCCAGCGCTGCATTTCATCGAACGGCGACACGTGCGGGTTGGAGTAGCACAGGTCGGTGATCAGGCCGAGCGTGACCTGGTTGTTGTCGAGGTGATACAGGAAACCACCACCGAGAGAGCCGGATTCGGTCAGCGGCCAGCCGGCGCTGTGCATCACCAGGCCCTCGCGATGCTTGGCTGGATCGATTTCCCACAGCTCCTTGATGCCGATACCGTAATGCTGCGGGTCGATGCTGTCGCGCAGGTTGTATTTTTCCATCAGCTGCTTGCCAAGGTGACCGCGGCAGCCTTCCGAGAAGATGGTGTATTTGGCATGCAGTTCCATGCCCGGGGTGTAGCTGTCTTTCTTCTCGCCATTGTGGCCGATGCCGAAGTCGCCAGTGGCGATACCTTTAACCGAACCGTCTTCGTTGAACAGCACTTCGCTGGCAGCAAAGCCCGGGAAGATCTCTATGCCCAAACCTTCCGCCTGCTCGGCCAGCCAGCGGCACAGGTTGCCCAGCGAAATAATATAGTTGCCTTCGTTGTGCATGGTCTTCGGCACGAACAGGCCCGGCACCTTGATGGCCTTGTCGGCATTGGTCATGTAGAAGATTTCGTCTTCCTTCACGGCGACGTTGACCGGTGCGCCCAGCTCTTTCCAGTTCGGGAACAGCTCGTTCAGCGCGCGCGGCTCCAGTACCGCACCGGAGAGGATATGGGCGCCGACCTCGGAGCCTTTCTCGACCACGACGATGCTGATTTCCTGGCCGGTTTCCCGGGCGATCTGGCCCAGACGGCAGGCGGTGGCAAGCCCGGACGGGCCGGCACCGACGATGACCACATCGACTTCCATCGCTTCGCGTTCCATAGCTTGCTCCTTGTTCGGTTGCGGGCGCGGCAGGGGCGCCAGGATTTCAGAAGGCGCGCAGTATAGCCATGGGGCAGGGCAGTGACCACTTTGCGCGACGCATTGTCAGGCGTCATTACGGTTAATCCGGGCAGAACCCGGAGTACGGCATGACACTGGTTAAAAACACTGGTTCAAACGATCGTTTGGATTATCCCCGTCGAACTGGTTGATTTTCAAGGGAATCAGCTGACTGGTGCGTCATCGCCGTGGCCAAACCGTGAATCCTATTTGCAGCGAAATCATACGCTTGGCGCTTTTCGGCCTATTGACCTCGGCGGGGACTGCCGTCACCATACCGCGTCTTTCGTGGGGGGTGCCCCGCCACCCCCTGTCCCGACCATACCAACGGAACAAACCCGAGGCTTCTATGAAGGTTCTTGTACCGATCAAGCGCGTCGTTGATTACAACGTCAAGGTACGCGTCAAGGCTGATAACAGCGGCGTCGATCTCGCCAATGTGAAAATGGCCATGAACCCGTTCTGCGAAATCGCCGTCGAAGAGGCTGTGCGCCTGAAAGAAAAAGGCGTGGTGACCGAAGTCGTGGCTGTGACCGTCGGCTCCAGGGCCGCTCAGGAACAGCTGCGTACCGCCATGGCCCTCGGTGCCGACCGCGCGATCCTGATCGAAACCGAAGAGGACGCCCAGCCGCTGGCCATCGCCAAGGCGCTCAAGGCAATCGTCGATAAAGAGCAGCCGCAGCTGGTTATCCTTGGCAAGCAGGCCATTGATGGCGATAACAGCCAGACCGGCCAGATGCTGGCAGCGCTGACCGGCATGGGTCAGGGCACCTTCGCCTCGGAAGTAAATGTAGAGGGCGACAAGGTCAAGGTTACCCGTGAAGTGGATGGTGGTTTCCAGACCGTCGAGCTGAAGCTGCCGGCGGTGATCACCACCGACTTGCGTCTGAACGAGCCGCGCTATGCTTCCCTGCCGAACATCATGAAAGCCAAGAAGAAGCAGCTGGACACTATCTCCGCTGCTGATCTGGGCATTGATTTCGCGCCGCGCACCAAGACCCTGAAAGTTGAAGCGCCGGCGGCCCGTTCTGCCGGTATCAAGGTGGCTTCCGTTGAGGAGCTGGTCAGCAAACTCAAAAACGAAGCGAAGGTGATCTGACATGGGCATCCTCGTCTACGCAGAACATGACAACAGCACCATCAAGGGCGCAACCCTGAACGTCGTTACCGCCGCAGCAAAGATCGGCGGCGACATTACCGTTCTGGTTGCTGGCAAGGGTTGCGGCGCTGCCGCTGAAGCGGCTGCGAAAATTGCTGGCGTCAGCAAAGTACTGGTTGCCGACAACGACGCTTACAGCCACCAGTTGGCTGAAAACGTTGCTGACCTGGTTGCCGAACTGGGCAAGGGCTACAGCCACATCCTGATTCCGGCCACCACCACCGGCAAGAACTTTGCTCCGCGCGTTGCCGCATTGCTGGATGCCGAGCAGATCTCCGAGATCATCACGGTAGAGTCTGCTGACACCTTCAAGCGCCCGATCTATGCCGGTAACGCAATCGCTACCGTGCAGAGCAGCGACAGCGTGAAAGTGATCACTGTCCGTGCTACCGGTTTTGACGCCGCTGCTGCAGATGGCGGTTCCGCTGCTGTTGAGGCTGTCGATGTTGCCAAGGACGCCGGGGTTTCCAGCTTTGTCAGCGAAGAGCTGGCCAAGTCGGATCGTCCGGAGCTGACTGCTGCCAAGATCGTGATTTCTGGCGGCCGCGGCATGCAGAACGGCGACAACTTTGAAATGCTGTACAAAGTTGCTGACAAGCTGGGCGCCGCTGTTGGCGCCTCCCGTGCTGCGGTCGATGCCGGTTTCGTACCGAACGACATGCAGGTCGGTCAGACCGGCAAGATCGTTGCGCCGCAGCTGTACATTGCTGTGGGCATCTCCGGTGCGATTCAGCATCTGGCTGGTATGAAAGACTCGAAAGTGATCGTGGCCATCAACAAGGACGAAGAAGCACCGATTTTCCAGGTGGCTGATTACGGTCTGGTTGCGGATCTGTTTGAAGCAGTGCCGGAGTTGGAAAAGCAGATTTGATCTGTTTTGCCTGCTCGACAAAAAGCCCGGCCTATGTGCCGGGCTTTTTGTTTTCGGAGTGGGTTTGATTCAGGGCTTGTTCGGGTCTTGCAGGAGCGGTCGATCGACCGCGATTTGCACCGAAAGAATCGCGGCCGGTCGGCCCGGAGGATGTGGCGGCGGTTGCGCCCCGGCACGATGGTGAAGTTAATCCGCTTTCAAGGTTTCAAGGTTTCAAGGTTTCAAGGTTTCAAGGTTTCAAGCGAAGCAAAGCCCCGTCCGCCGCATCAGTAAGCAGGTACAGAAAGCCGTCCGGCCCAACCCTCACATCCCGGATGCGGGCCATGTCCTCAAGCAGCTTTTCTTCTTCTACTTCCTTCAGCCCGTCAAATCGCACCCGCGCCAGGTGCTGGCCGGCCAGTGCGCCAACAAACAGATCGCCCTGCCACTGTGGCAACACCACGCCCTGATAAAACGCCATGCCGGACGGTGCAATCGATGGGGTCCACTGCTTCAGAGGCATCTCGATGCCTTCCATTTTGGTGGTGCCGATCTTCGGGCCATAATATTCGCGACCAAAGGTGACCAGCGGCCAGCCGTAGTTCCTGCCTGGCAGTACCTGATTTATCTCATCGCCGCCGCGCGGGCCGTGCTCATGTAGCCAGATCTGTTTGCCATCCGGGTGCAGGGCGATACCCTGCGGATTGCGGTGGCCGTAGCTCCAGATGGCATCGTCGAAGTCATCGTCATCAACGAATGGATTGTCTTCCGGAATGCGGCCGTCGTCGTGCAGGCGCAGCACGGTGCCGGCATGATCGCGGCCGTTCTGGGCGCGCTCACGTTCACCGCGATCGCCGATGGTGAGGTAAAGATAACCTGCGTTGTCGAACAGCATGCGGCCGGCAAAATGCTGCCCGGCATCGCTGCAGGCGCGAGGGACAAAGATCGGGGCGAAATCATGCAGCTTGCCGTCGCGGTATTCGCCACGGCCGACCACGGTGGTGCGGCCGCCTTTATCGCAGGTGGCGGCATAGCTCAGGTACACCAGTCGATTGCGGAAAAAATCAGGGTGCAGGGCAATATCAAGCAGGCCGCCCTGGCCACCAGCGGCAATAGCGGGCAGGCCGGGTATTGGCTCGGCATTGAGCTGGCCGTCGACAACCCGGCGCAGGCGGCCGGGGCGTTCTGTGATCAGCATTTCGCTTTGTGGCAGGAAAGCGATTGACCAGGGATGTTCGAGTCCGCTGACAACCGTTTCGACATTGATTGTAATCGGCTGCTCCGCTTTCGTGGTGACAGTCAGGGTGGTTGGGTCGTCATTGTTGCAGGCAGTGAGCAGAACTACCGTCGCGGCACAGAAAGATATCTTCTTCATGTTGTCGCTCCGTCAGGATTTTCCGGTCAGTCCGTCAGATCCACAGAAGGTTCCGTGGCTTTCGGGTACGGGCGCAGGATGCCGTGTTGCTGGAACAGCTGTGTGACCCGGGTCACCACATCACTCTGGAATTCCTTTTCATAGCGCACATCCAGCACATAGGCCTTGGTGCGCAGGCGGATACCCAGTGTTCTCGCCACCTCGATTTCCTCAATGGCAAAGATTACCGGCTTTTTCAGGTAGGCGAAGCGACTGGTGACGACGACTTCCTCGATCAGTTTGCGCGCCTTGACAAGATCCGCCTGCAGGCTGACGTGAAAGTCTGTTACCACCATCATGTCGAGTTCGCCGGCATTGCCGGAGGCGACCACGTCAGTGATAAAGCGTGAGTTCGGGATGGTGACCAGATTGTCGTCCAGCGTCACCAGTCGCACCGTGCGCAGGCCAATCGAGACGATCTCGCCGTAGGTATCGCCGAAAGTCACTCGGTCGCCGACCCGGAACGGGCGGTCGAATAGCAGCAGCACCCCGGCCACCAGAGATGCCACCACATCTTTCAGGGCAAAACCCAGTGCCACTGCCACAGCGCCACCGGCCGCAATCAGGAATTCTTTCGGCGGCTGCAGTACCCCCACGACCAGGCCAATGGTGCCGAATATATACAAAGCAAAGCTGAGCAGGGTGGATATCTGCAGAATCAGGAAGCGCCGGGTCGGGACCTTCTCCATCAAGCGCGCACTGAAGCGGGTCAGGCCGGTATTGACGCCCCAGATCAGCAGGCCACCGAGAAACAACAGCACCAGAGTATAGATGTTGAAGATCTCGAACAGTCCGAACAGGTCGTTGATAAGTCCGTTGTCATTATTCATGCAGCATATTCTTCCTGGCCAGATAGCTGATCACAGTGTGGTACCACAGCGGCATAATCCGATAGCGACCTTCCTCGCTGCGTTCCATAAAGCCTGCATCCAGAGCGGACTTCAGGGCATAGCGAACAACGTTTTCCTGTTGATTGGTCACATTGATAATTTCTTCGAAGGTCAGGTTCTCATGGGTGGCGATGGCGGCATAGACAAACATCAGTTTTGAGCCGAGCCGCTCCAGCACGCCACTGCCGGGCACTTGCGGCAGGCCCACCGTAACGGTGCTGCCATTGGTGCGGATAGATGTCAGCCACATCTCCAGCGCTGTCATCGGCACCCCCCGGCAGCTGTCCCAAAGCAGGCTGAAAAAACGCTGTTCGGCGTTACGCAGATTGCCGGCATCGGGGCCGCGGGTGGCAAGCAGGATGTCATCGTACTGAATCTTGTAGCCACTTAAATGATTGCGGGACAGGATCAGCGAGCGGATTTCGCTCTGGCTCCAGCGCTTGGCCCGAACAACTGTACGCATCTGATACTCCCGACCAAAAACATTGCACAGATAGGCCCAACTCTGGTTGTTGATAGCGACCACCCAGAAAATATTGTTGACCCGGATATTGGTCAGGTTCAGTAATGTTCGCCAGCCATCCAGATGGCCCACCTCAGCGAGAAGCAGGTTCTGTGCTTCATCAAGCATGATAATCGTGGGTTTGCGTTGTTCATCGGTGCGCGCCAGCACCGCCGGGCCATCTGTCAGGTCAACTTCCAGCGTGCCACCGATCAGCTGGTATACCGATTCCTTGTCGGTGGTCTTTGCCGGAACAGTAATGCGATGTACCACAATGTCAGACATTTCCTTGCTGATGTATTGTTCAAGCCGGTTCAGTGCGGAGCTCTTGCCGATGCCTTTTTCGCCTGTCACCAGCAAGGTGTTTTCGGCGCTGTGATTTTTTTGCCAGGCATCCAGCGGTTTGCGTAGCGCCTCCAGCAAGCCGGTGTCGATGACCGGCAGTTTGCTGGCACCATCGCCTTCCGGGGTAAACCAGCGCTCGTATTGTTCACAGACTTCTTCGGTGCTGATCTCTTCCTCTTCCTGCTCCACCAGTGATTTGGTTCGCATCCGGAACCAGCGGGCACTGAGGCTGCGGTACCAGTCGAAATCCGCCAGCAGCTGATCCAGATATTGGCGCACGAACAGCAGCAGTTGCAGTGGCAGCAGCAGGGGGGCAAAGAAAATAAACGCTTTCTCGGCAAGCAGCCGATCCATCACAGGGTCGGCTGCCTCCGGCAGCATGCGCTTCAGATTAACCAGGTACTCCTGGCGACGTACCCCGAGCAGCGCAGCGAGAACAAACCAGATCACCAACCAGCCAAGCAGTTCGGTCACGCGATATAGCAAGGAAGGGCCAATCAGATGGTCAATCAGATAAAGCACTATCCATGGCCAGATCAGCCAGCGCGCGCGAATGCGGGCCTGAGCAGTCAATTGTTGCGTCTGCTCACTGCCGAGGAATACTCCGGCACCGCTGCAGATCCTAAGCAGCAGCCATTCAGCAATCAGGCACAGCAGGCCGTAAATAATGTAGAGCTCTGCCAGCGGCGCCCACCAGAGCAACAGCGGGGCGTTGCTGCCGGAAAACAGGGCGGTAAAGATGCTCAGCACCAGCCACAACAGGATCCACGGTGCCAACGGTGCCAGGCCGCTGAACACGCGCGCCAGCGCCTTGACCCAGCGCCGTTTCCCGGCACGCTCGACAATCAGGTTGTGCAGATGCAGTAACAGCGCGGTGCTACGTCTGGTCACCCGGTGCAGGGCGACAAATGCGGCGATCGCCAGAGTCAGAATCAGCAGCGTGCTGAGCAAGTCGCGGTACCGACTAAAGCCGACGCTGTCATCATCCAGCCGTGCCTGCCAGCGTTGGCCAATAGTGTTCAGGGTGTCGGTGCTGAGCCGGTATTCATAGCGCGCCATGCTCAGCCAGTGATGGCGGGCATCGTTACTGAATAAAGCATCCCATAACGAGGTGCGGTTCCAGTTGCGGTGATACTGTCTGGCAAGCTGCTGATCGAGTAAGGCAAGGCGTTGTTGTGCGGAGCCGACAGCAGCAATGTCCGTTTCGTCTGTCAGGCTGTTGGCCAGCGCCGGCATATCCCGCTGCAGTGCCTGAAGGGAAGCAGCCAGCCTGGCCTGATTCGCAGGGGCAGTATCCTGTTCGGCGGAGACCATCGCCTGCCAGCGATCCAGCATGCCGTCCAGGCATTCGGCCACTGGCATGGCGTCATTCGTGCAGGGCGGGCCGTTATCGTCAGCCTGCGCGGGGCCCAACCAAAGCGCCAGCAGTAGCAACAGATATCCAGCCAGCGTCCTTCGACAAGCCATGTACTTCCTCCCTTCACCCGGCCCAGCCGGAATCGACCATGCAGAGGGCATCATAACGCAGGAGTGCACAATGAGAATTGCTGTGTTGTGCCTGGTCCCACTAATAGCACCCCCGCAGTGGCGGATGGCGCGGTACCGGAACCGGGCCTGACCCGGCCCTGGTGCTGCGGGGCTTGTCCCGCCGGGCCACCCTGCTAGAATGCGCCCTCAGCCGGCCCCGGCCGCTGACGCCGCAATAGCTCAGTTGGTAGAGCAACTGATTCGTAATCAGTAGGTCGACGGTTCGATTCCGCCTTGCGGCACCAATTGAGTCAAGCAGGAAGGCCCGCCAGATGAGCGGGTCTTTTTGCCTTAGGGCCGCTTCGTATTCCTATCGGCTCGAGAGCGTCACGGTAGGGTGGAATTAGCTAAGGACAAGGGATTGTATTGATGAGTCGTTATCTCGCTTCGTACATCTTTCTGGCGCTGATGTTGCTGGGGGTTACTGCTCCATGCTCCTCTGCATGGTCCGATGATGTGATAACCGGACCAGGTTATCGTGTGTTATTTCAGGAAAACGACCCGCTACTCGTTATTGAGCCGGAGGGAGTTTCTTTATATCTCGGCAGTAGCCCGGAAATGTATTCCACTGGCCATAGCAACATGATGGATTTTTTTGCGCGTGAGCGTGAGGGTATGGCGATACTGGCGAAATGGGGAGAGGAGACTGTCCAAAAATGTGGTATTGACTTATCGGATCTTCGCTGGTTGCTCACTGATGGAGATATGCGTACATCTTGTCTGGAGAATTTTCACTCAGATATGCGCAGGCATTTCGCGGCATTTAAACTTGCCTTTATTGCCGGGCTTTCTTCAGAGGCCTTTCGGATGCAATTCCTGCCGGAGTACAGATATCAAATGATATCTCGTCAATATCTTGAGTTGGCGGCGTCTGCGGAGGGCGCTCGTCACGAGGCCGACTTGGTTATGCTGTATCGTAATATTGCCAAGCTGGTGGCATCGAGTCCGTATAAGAAAGATCCTGACTCCATTGCCGGATTCAGTATGCAGGATCCCGTCGAGCAGATTAGGCTGCAATTTATGCTCGAAGCCATGCAGAGCTTTATTGCTGATGCACATAAATCTGAAAATAGATTCAAAAGCATGATGATGTGTCAGAGTGGAAAACCTGGCTAATTGTGATTGAAAGGCCCGCTCAGGTAGTTATGCGGAATTATTTTCAAGGTTCTT
>JBECKT010000112.1:0-9103 GCA_040235405.1 Alcanivoracaceae bacterium | reverse complement strand
GTCGCGGTGTGGTCTGTTTCGGCTATCCGTTCCACCCGCCGGGCAAGCCGGAGAAAACCCGGCTGGATCATCTGCCGGCGATGCAGGCGCCGCTGCTGATTTGTCAGGGTGAGCGGGACCCGTTTGGTAATCGTCAGGAAGTTGAGAGCTATCCGTTGCCATCCGGGGTTCAGCTGCACTGGCTTGCAGATGGCAACCATGATCTGGCGCCGCGCAAGGCATCCGGCGTCACGGCGGAGGAGAATATGCGGTCTGCGGTGGCTGCAGTGATGAGGTTTATTCGCCCGGGGAAATAATGACTGCCGTACGCAGCCGGTCACGGCCAAACCGCGCCATCCGGTCAAAGTCACTGCGGGCGATCGGCAGGTACTGACAGTCGAGGTCGGTTTGCAGGCCTTCTTCCGGGTCCGGGTCATGCAGGTAGAAAAACTCGTCATCGAATGCCGACAGCACTACCCAGTGCGGTACCCGTTTCCCATCCAGCTGCCAGGTTGAAATCAGGATCAGCGGAATGCCGCCTTTCCTCAATGCCTTGGTCAGATGCTGTTGTGATATTTCACTGTGATGCACCGGTATCTTCAGCTTCTTTGCCTGGGTGACAAAATCAGTGTGGACCAGCTCGATAATTTTCTTTTTTTTCTCGGCGCGAACACTGTCGATAAACAGGATCTGGTCACCGCTGATCCAGACCTCGGCCTTGAAGCCCCGTTTGCGCGCCGCAATGGCCAGACCAAGCGGATGGCAGCCACCATGGCCGGAGGTCATGAAGATGGTGGTGGCTTCTCGCCACAGGTGCATTTCCTCGCTGATATCCGGTGTGATGTTCTTGTCCAGCGCCTGCATGGCCATCAGTAGTGATGCCGGGCCGCAGGTGAATTCGGTATTTTGCCGGTACCAGGGCACCGGGCGCTGCCAGTGCGAGGCATCAAACTGCAGAATCCGCTTCTGGTAACGAAACGCATCCTGATGGTCTTCGTAGTAATCCTCGTATTCCCCAAAACGGTGATAGCCGAGTTGTTCATACAGTTGAATGGCGGCGTCGTTGTCCTTGCGCACTTCCAGGCGCATGTCGATGCGGCCAGCCTCACGCGCGGCTTTTTCTCCGGCTTGAATCAGTTTGCGACCGAGGCCGCGACCACGCATCTGGCTGTCCACGGCAATTGAGTAAAGCCGCGCCAGACGGGTGCCCCGATGCAGGATAATCAGGATGTAGCCGGCCAGCACCCCATCGACGGTGGCGACCTTGAACGCGCGGTGCTCACCACTGATCCAGCGGCGGAAACTGCGTCGGCTCAGGCGGTCGGTATCGAAGGTGCGTTTTTCCAGTGCTTCCAGCGCGTCGAGATCAGCGGGTTGCACCGGCCGGATATCAATGTCTTCGGTCAATGCTTTAACCCCTCCAGCGCCAGCCGGATTACCTGGCGGCCGCGCCATAACACCATTTCTTGCCACTGCGGGTCCGGCGGGCAGAAATGTCTGCGCATTGTGTCTTTTATCCGTTTCGTGTGCGGCGAAGACCAGTCGATTGCACCGGCGGCATGCAGCTTGTGATCCGCGAGTATGGTGTCAAACAGCTGCTCGGTGCCATAGGTGCCGTATTCCAGCGTTACGAAGCACGACGAAGCATGCATGATTGCGTGCCAGCCATAATCCATCAGGCCGAGTTTCGGCACCGAAGAGGAGGTGCCCGCCAACGGCAAGGTGACCGCATCGCCATACCAGTTGCGGGCAACGCGGGTGCCGTCGCTGTCCGGTTGGTGGTCACAGATGATCTCGCCGTAACCGTAGGGGCCAAGGCCGGTATGCAGGTCGATCACTGCGAGCTGTTTCTCGCCGAGGGTAAAATCGTTGATCAGTTTTTCGATCAGTTGGCGGGCGTGGGATTTGCCAAAGCCGCCAAAAAAAGGTCCGGCGGGATCACTGTACTGGCCACCGCTGATGGCAATTTCCAGGGCGGTCCGGCCATGTTTCTCGCCGTACTGACGCAGGCCCTCGCTGCGTGCGCGGCCGTCCTCCTGCATCAATATGTCGCGCAGCGCCAGATAACCCGAGTTGGCAGGCGGTGGCTGATCAAAATCGATAAAATTGCGATTCAGATCGATACCGTCATGATCACAGCGGCGGTCCCAGGCCATGCCCCACGGGTTCAGGGCATGGATCAGCAGCACTGCAGTATCAGTGGGGGGCTGCCAGTTGCGTTGTCTGACTTCACTGAGGAAATCTGCCTGTACGGCACTGCCGGCCCAGCCCTCGGCGCCATGTGTGCCACTGATCAGAACCAGCACCTTGCTGGCGCCGTCGGAACCGAGCCAGGCAACGTTGGTAAACAGCTCTTCTGCAGCCGGGCCTTTGGCCGGGCAGACATGATGGTCACAGAACAACAGCCTCGGTGTTGCCGACGCGAGGCGGCTGAACTGCGCGCCTGCTTCTTCAACGCTGGAGCTGAACAGGCGCAGTGCTGTGGACGGAAGTACAGGCGATAACATAGCGGCACTCTCTGGCAGGCCAGCGTAGCCGGATTTTTGCCGCGGCGACAGCTCAGCCCTCGTGAAGTGTTTCCAGCGGGCACTCGACGGTGCTGTTGTCGTCCCGGGTAACATACAGCATCCCTTCGCTGATCATCACCTGCCAGCTGACCTGACGGGGCAGCTCGTCGGCCAGTTGCCGGATCACTTCCCACGGCAGGGTTTGCACCGTGACGCCTTGCAGCTGACGAATGGCGCTGCCCTGCTTTTGCCACCAGACCGGCTGGCTGCGCAGGTAGCCGAGCACGGATACTTTACGCCCCTGCCGTGCCGCCTTCTTGAGCCGCTCCGGTTCCGGTTCGCCAACCTCGATCCAGTGCACCACATCGCCGCCGTCATCATGCAGCCAGAGATCTGCTTCCTCGGGGTTGGACAGGCCCTTGCCGAAGCTGAGGTGCTCATCTGCATGCAGGCACCAGGCCAGCACCCGCGCCACCATACGCTCGGCGGTCTCGGACGGATGTCGGGCGACCTTGAGCGAGTGGCTGCCGTACAGGTTGCGATCCTGATCGGCCAGATCGATACGAAAAACATACAGGGTGGCGCCGGTTGCCATGGTTCGGGCCTTGTTGTGGAGGGTTATTTCGTCGGCTTTTCCGACAGGTAGAGCATGATAGTGCCTTCGACTACTACGGTACCGTCGGCACGGAATGCCTTCACTGTCACCGGCAGATCGCCCGGCTTCCAGTCGTCGGCATTGGTTTCGGCGGTGGCGCGGATATCGGTGGTGGCCTTGGCGGTGTAGCTCAGCTGCATGCCTTTCGGAATCCAGCGCAGGTTTTTCGGGATCGATGCCTCGGCCAAAGCGCCCATGGCCATTTCCAGCGCATTGCACACGGCGATCACATGCACAGTGCCGATATGGTTTTCCACCGCACGGCGTTTGGCGAACTTCACCTCACAAAAATCCGGACGCAGTTCGCTGACCACCGGGTTGATGGTGGCGAAGTAGGGCGCCTTGCGGGCAAACAACATGGAAAACACTTTCTTGCCGAACGGCATCTTGCCGGCCTTGCTGTACAGGTTGAGCAGATAATTACCCTGACTCACGGTGGTTCTCCGGATGCCTGATCAAAGGTCACTATTCTGGCCCGTCAGCGGTCCCGGGAAAAGCACGGATGTCCCCGATTAACAGAGCAGGGCTGTGTGGTGTGGTACACACGCGCCTGTACGACAGTGATGGCGCCATTGGTCATGTCATGCAATGCATTCAGACCAATGGCGAGTTTCGCGGCTAGATCAGGTGATCAGAAGCTGAAGCGAACACCGATGCGAAGATCGTTGACGTCGACGTCCCTGCCATCGGCACTTAGCATGGCGGTGCGGTATTCGCCATAAACGCTGGTGCCTTCCTGCAGTTTGCCATCAATGCCAATACGCAGTTCCGGGCCATCGAGATCATCCAGAGAAATCATTCCGGCTCGGCCATACAGGGCAACGCTGTCAGTGGCATTAAAGCCGGCGCCGAGATGCACGCCGATGCCTTGATCGTCGTCGGTGTCAAAATCCAGGCTGACATATTCCGCACTGGCCAGGATGTAGCCATTTTGCATGTGGCTGCGATAGGTCATGCCAAGTCGGGTGTCACTGAAATCCACATCGCCGGCCGGATCGTCAAGACTGCTCTGCAGATATTCGCCGTGAATATGCAATGCACCGCCAACCTCGACACGAGCGCCGAAGCCGCTGCCATCAATGCTGTTACCCGGATCGGATTCCACCTCGCTCACCGGTGCAAAGAACAGGCCCATGGAGACAAACGGATCCGGCTCGGCATAACTGATCTGGGTGCAGCAAAGCAGGCCAAGAGCAATAACATAATGACGCATGGTGATCTCCCTTTATCGTTGTGATGGCCGGAGTATAACAGCCTGAAGGCTCCCCGCACCTGCTGTGACTGACCATGCCGGGCTGATCCGGTTCACTTTCCCTTGCCTGCTGCGCCGCCCATAATACCGGCCCCCGGAAATACGGAAGTGGAGCCTCTCATGGATATCAGGACTCGCTGGCAACAAGCCGGCAGTCGGCAGCGCATCGCTGTGATGCTGGCCGGTGCATGGCTGATATATGCCCTGCTTGGCTACTTCCTGCTGTCGCCGTGGCTGCGCAGTACGCTGCAGAGCACGGTGTCCGAGGTAACCGGCCGCCAGGTCGAGCTGGAAAAAGTGGTGTTCAACCCGCTGGCGCTGTCTCTGAGTGTGCAGGGTTTTGCCCTCAAGGATACCGATGGGAACACCCTGTTCGGTTTTGATGAGTTCTACGCCAATTTCCAGCTGTCGTCCCTGTTCCGCTGGAGCTGGCATTTCGACCGGATTTCCCTGTTTGCACCGACCGGCCGGGTGGTCCAGACCGGCGAGGACAGTTTCAACTTTGACGACATTGTTGACCGGTTCGCGGTCCAGGAACAGCAGGATGTCAATGAGCAGCAGGCTGCGTCGGCCATGTTGCCGCGCTTTTCGTTTCGCGAGCTTCTGCTGGTTCAGGGTGATTTCCGCTTCCGTGATGAGGCGCGCGAGCAGCCGGATGAACTGGTGTTGGCGCCGGTCAGCTTCCAGATTCTGGATTTTTCCACCCGTGCCGATGGTCAGGGAAATAACGAATTCGAGTTTGCTGTTACCGGTCCGGCCGGCGGTCGGCTTGACTGGGCCGGCTCGGTGGCGCTTGACCCGCTGATTGCGGCGGGCCGGTTGTCACTGATCGGAGTTGATCTGTCACCGTTTGCAGAATTCTTCCAGCATCAGTTTGCCTTCCGGGTGCCGTCGGCGACGCTGGATATTGCCTCGGATTACCAGTTCGAGGCCGATCCGGACGGTCGCCTGCGTTTGAGTCAGGGTGGTATTACCCTGTCGAATCTGGAGATCCGTGATCCGCAGCTGGAGCAGCCGGTGCTGAGTTTGCCGCTGCTTGAGATCGGTGGTGTTGAGGTTGACAGCATCGCTCAGCAGGTTGGTATCGAACGACTGTTGCTGCGGGGGCTGGATGTCGATGTGCGTCTGCGCGATGACGGTTTGCAGCTTGAGCAGCTGTTTGCACCGGTCCCTGCGGAGCAGGAGCAACAGCTGCAGCCGCTGGAGGCGAAGGATGGTGCGTCAGTGCAGTCTGTTACCAGCGACAGCGCGGCCCCGGAACCAGCCAAACCGTGGCAGCTTCTGTTGTCCCGTCTCGAACTTGCGGATGCCAGCGTTACGGTGATCGACGAGACGCTGGCACAACCTGCAACGCTGGTGCTGACACCGATCAATCTGGTGCTTGAACAGGTCGCGTTCAATCGCGACGAGGTGTTCTCGTTAAGCGGTGACATCACCATTGCCGAAACCGGCCGGGTACAACTCAGCGGTGCAGGCAGGATTAAACCGCTGGCCATTACGCTGCGCAGCGAGGTAAGCACGTTGCCGCTGGCCGCCTTTCAAGGCTGGGTTCAGGACAGCGCTGCGGTCAATCTGTCCGCTGGCGAGCTGGCCGCAAATCTGACCATTGAGCATGGTGGTACGGCGGGTGAAGCAGAGCAGGAGGCGGATACCCTGATCAGTGGTCAGGTGGTTATTACTGCCCTGAACCTGCAGGAAGCCGGTGGTAAGCCGCTGCTTGGTTTCAGCACCTTGTCGCTGGATGGTATTGCCCTGTCACTGCTTGAATCCCGGCTCAATATCGATGCCGTGACACTGGTGGACTTGCAAGCACAGTCGCTGATAGATGATCAGGGCAATGATGTGTCCGTGCGCATCGCAGTGCCAGCAGCCGGGCAGGCCACCCCGTCGACAGATGCAGCGACGGCAAGTCAGCCCTGGCGCCTCGGTATCGGCAGTCTGCGGTTGCGTAATGGCGAGCTGATTCATGTGGATCGGTCATTGTCACCGGCATTCCGGGTTGGTCTGTATCGCCTTGATGGAGAAGTCCGTGGTTTGAGTTCTGATCCAGGTCGCAAGGCCGATGTAAATCTGACGGCGCGCCTTGACCAGACCAGCCCGTTCAGCGTTCGTGGCAAGATTGCCCCGCTGGCGGAACTGCCACAGATGGATCTGGCCATTGCCATGAGCGGCTACGACATGAACAGCCTGACGCCTTTTACCGGACAGTATCTGGGTTATGCGGTGGAAAGTGGCCAGCTGGCGGTGGACAGCAGGGTGGCGATTGACGGCTCGATGCTCGATAGCGAAAGCCGGATTCGCGCCGCCAGTTTTTTCCTCGGTGACAGCGTGTCCAGTGATGAAGCATTGAAGGCACCAATTAAACTCGGCCTTGCCGTGTTGCGTGATCGCAGCGGCCTGATTGATCTGCCGGTCAAGGCAAACGGTGACCTGAACGATCCTTCGGTGAGCGTCAGCGGCATCATTCTGCGAGCCATTACCAATGTCATGGTCAAGGCGGCCACGTCTCCGTTCTCGGCACTGGCATCGCTGGCCGGTGGCGAGGAGTTGAGTCATATTGAATTTGTCCCGGGTGATGATCAGCCGACAGAGGCCGGGCGTGCCCGGATGGCGACGTTGGTGAAGTTGCTTGGTGAGCGTCCGTCGCTGCTGCTGAACCTGTCCGGTTCGGTTCAGCAAGGAGATCGTCTGGCTCTGGCCGCGTTGTTGCTGGGTCGGCAGTTGCTGCCGGAGCAATGGAGCGGACTGCAAGCGGCACTGGACGATCGTGACTTCCGCCGTGCAGTACAAAGCCGGTATCGCGAGCTGACCGGAGAGCGTGCCGAGCTGCTGCTCGGTGAGACAGTAATTGAAGATCGCGACCAGCGCGACCGGGTCGTTGCCGAGCGCGCCTTTGCCGCATTGGCACAACGCGATGCCGATGCTCTGGGCAGTGATCGTCTGAACGAACTGGCTACTGCCCGGGCGCAGCGCAGCAAGACCATTCTGGTGGACGAGTTCGGCCTCGATGGCGAGCGTCTGTTTATTGTCAGCGCGACACTCGACAGCGATGCTGCTTTGAGCGGTGTCGTGCTCAGCCTCGGGGCGCGTTGATGGCGGTAGTCTGGCGTGCCGAGCGGGATGATGTGCAGTACGAGGTACGCAGTCACGGCAAAACCCTGAGGCTGTATGCAAACGGCGTGCAGCATTCCGAATATCATCCGGACAGGCTGTTTACCGGCAGTGTCTGGGACCTGCTCTGGTTGCCGGTTTTTTTTCGGGAGCCTGAGAAAATTCGTCGGGTGCTGATTCTTGGCCTGGGCGGAGGCAGTGTGGTGGCGCCGCTGTTACGGTTCTGCGCCCCGGAGAAAATTGTCGCAGTGGATCTGGACCCGCTGCATGTCCAGGTGGCGAAGCAGTTTTTCGGTATTGAAGCGGCCGGGGTGGAATGTCACTGCATGAACGCCACCGCCTTTGTCGAACAGTATCAGGGTGAGCCGTTCGATCTGGTCATCGAGGATCTGTTTGCCCCGCACGACACCACCGTGACCCGGGCTTTGACGGCTGATGCTGACTGGTGCCGGGCGCTGACGAAACTGGTAACAGCGGACGGTTATCTGGTGATGAACTTCGGTGACTGGAGCGAATATCGCGACAGCTGGGCCAGCGAGGACGCTGCCCGGCGTGGCTGGGCCGAGCGATTCCGGTTATCTACCGAGGACTGTCACAATGCCGTGATCGTGTCATCACGTCGGGCAGTGGACAGTGCATTGCTGCGCCGGCATCTGTACGAACATCCGGATACCGCCGGAGGACTGCAGCGCCGTGAGCTGGCCTATCAGATTCGCCGCCTCGCCTGAGGTGGCAAGTGTGCGCTGCCGTGGTATCTTGCGGCGATCAACTTTCAGGGAGAGATATCATGAAAATCCGTTCCTCAATCATGTTGCTGGCCGGCCTGCTGATGGCACTGCCGACACTGGCTGATGTCACCGCGGTGTACCAGCTGGACCGCAAGAATCAGATGACGATCAGCGTTCGTGATCAGAAGCATGTGCGCATGGACGTGGCAAAAGACATGTTCCTGCTGCTCAAGGGTGACAAGACCTACAGCGTGCGCAAGGAAGGCAGCGGCTGGGTGGCCATGGACATGGACGAGATCAGAAAGATGACGGCGGGCATGGGCGGCATGCCGATGGCTGACGCAGACGATAAAGGCCCGCAAGGCAGCTTTCGCGATACCGGCCGTACCGAGACCGTCGCCGGTTACAAGGGCAAGGTTTACGAAGTAATTGACGAGGATGGCGAGCGTACCGAGGTCGTGCTCACCGATCACAAGGATCTCACCACCATCACTCAGGCGATGGCCAGGTTCGGTGCCCAGAGTGCCAGCAATATGGGCTTCGCCGGTGCCGGCAATGTGCCTGATCTGAGTGGCATGGCGGGTGGTTACACCGGCCTGCTGCGTCAGGACAAACACATGACGCTGGTGTCAGTGGATAAATCGGCCAAAGGCAGCGGCCACTTCGATTTGCCGCCGGGCACGGTAATGGAAAAAATGCCGGGCATGGGTGGGGCCGGTGGTGCTGGTGGTATGGGGATGCCGCCGGGCATGAACATGGAAGACATGCAGAAGCAGATGGAAGAAGCAATGAAACAGATGCAGCAGATGCAGCAGCGCTGAGAAAGCAGCCTCACTGTAGGAGCGGGGGGGGGGGGGGGGGGCCGGGGGGG
>JBECKT010000046.1:0-4150 GCA_040235405.1 Alcanivoracaceae bacterium | reverse complement strand
CCAGAATCCAGCGCGCCGAGTACATCAGTTTCTCAAGCATTTTCTCGATCATCAGGGGGCCTCGTCGACCTCTTCAACAATCGGAACAATAAAGTCCTGCTTGTCCAGCTTCATCGCCAGGGCCAGATTGCAGACGATATAGATAGAGGAGTAGGTACCCACAATGATGCCGATCGACAGCGCCAGCGAGAAGCTGTGTACCGCCTCGCCGCCAAAGAACTGTAGCGCCAGCACCACCAGCAAGGTCGTCAACGAGGTGTTGATGGTGCGGCCCAGCGTCGACTGAATAGCACTGTTGACGATCTCCGCCGGATCATCCAGTCGGGTGGTGCGGAACATGTCGCGCACATAGTCGGCGACAACAATGGAGTCGTTGATGGAGTAACCGATCAGCGCCAGCAGCGCTGCCAGAACCGTGAGATCCACCTGCCACTGAAACAGGGCAAAAAAGCCCAGCACGATCAGTACGTCATGAAACAGGGCGACAACGGCGGACACGCCGAACTTGTTGGTAAACCGGAACCAGATATATAGCATCATGGCGCCAAGCGCTATCAGCAACGCCAGACCGGACTGGTCGCGCAGCTCGTCACCCACCTGCGGACCAACAAACTCGACACGACGCAGCTCAACTTCCGGAATCGTCTGTTTCAGCAAGGCAAAAAGCTCCAGACCTGCCTCGTCATTACTGGGCCCATCCTTCGGAGCAACCCGGACAACAATTTCACGAGCCGACCCGAAATGCTGGATCACCGCATCCTGATAGGGAGATCCGGCCAGGGCATTGCGGGCATCCTCAATGACGATATCTTGCTTTGAACTAACCTCAATCAGGGCGCCGCCGGTAAAGTCGAGACCCAGATTCAGTCCACGGGTGGCCAACAGCCCCAGTGATGCCAGCACCAGCACAATCGACAGCACACCGAAAGTTCGGCGCAAACCCATGAAATCAAAACGGTGAATGGCGTTCATGGTGCGCTCCTTATTAAATGCTCAGCCGGGCCGGCGCACGGGACCGACGGCCGTAGACAAAACCAACGATCGCCCGGGTACCGATAATGGCGGTAAACATGGACGTGAGAATGCCGATAAACAGGGTAACAGCAAAACCCTGAACCGAGCCGGCGCCGGCTGCAAACAGAATGATCGCTACAATCATGGTGGTCAGATTGGCATCAAGAATGGTGCTGAACGCACGGCCATAACCGGCGTCGATGGCCTGCAGCGGTGCCATTCCCGTCTTCATGGATGCCTTGATCTGCTCGAAGATCAGCACGTTAGCATCCACCGCCATACCCACCGTCAGGACGATACCGGCAATGCCCGGCAGGGTCAGGGTTGCCCCCGGAATCATCGACAGAATGCCGACAATAATCACCAGATTGCCGACCAGGGCGATGTTGGCGATCAGGCCAAAGGCCTTGTACCAGAGCGCCATAAATATCAGCACCAGCGACATGCCGATTACCATCGACTTGAAACCGGCAGCAATGTTGTCTGCACCCAGGCTTGGGCCGATGGTGCGTTCCTCAATAATCGAAATCGGCGCAGCCAGACCACCGGCGCGCAGCAACAGTGCCAACTCGGATGCTTCTGCTGCACTATCAAGGCCGGTAATGCGGAAGCGGCTTCCCAGCGTATCCTTGATGGTCGCGACGTTAATGACATATTGCTCGGAGGTGTTGACCACTCTTTCGCGGCGCTCGCCTTCGGCATCGAAATAGTGCTCGACTTCACTTTTGTTTTCGATAAACAGCACGCCCATAGGCTTGCCGACATTGTCGCCGGTGATGCGCTGCATGCGCCGGGAGCCGCCGGCATCCAGAGTAATGTTGACCTCCGGTACGCCACTTTCATCAAAGCCCATCTGCGCATTGGTGACCTGGTCACCAGTAACAATGCTCTGCTTGCGCAGCACCACCGGTGCGCCGCCGCCCTTGAATGGGAAAATTTCGGTGCCGATCGGGGCAACGCCCGGGGTTCTGCCAGCGAATTCATCGGCCACCAGACGGAACTCCAGCGTCGCGGTACGGCCTAGAATACGACGGGCCTGAGCGGCATCCTGGATACCCGGCAGCTGCACCACAATGCGGTCGACACCCTGACGCTGAACCACCGGTTCGCCAACACCGAGCTCGTTGACCCGATTGGCCAACGAGGTGCGGTTCTGGTCCACCGCGTAATCCTGAATTTCCCGAACGCCCTGATCGGTCAATGTCAGACGCAAACCCGGCGAGCCTTCCATGCGCCGACCGGTGAACTCAGCCAAGCGAGCACGGATCTTGCTGTCCATGGCATCAAGGCCGATCTCGTCAAGAAACACGATCACCAGATCACGGCCTTCATGCTCGACGCTGCGATAGCGTACGCCCTCGTCACGCAGCATCAGACGAATTTCACCGGCCCAGGCTTCCATCCGCTGCTTTACTGCAGCTTCACTATCAACCTGAATCAGAAAGTGCACACCACCGCGCAAATCCAGACCCAGATTCATCGGGCTGGCGCCTATCTTGCGCAACCAGTCCGGTGTGGTTGGCGCCAGATTCAGCGCCACTACGTAGTCACGACCGAGCGTCTCTTCAGCAATGATCTTGCCGCGCAACTGATCGTCGTTGCTTGCCATTCGCACCAGCCAGGACGTACCCACCTGCTCGCCTGCGCTGTGGCTGATATCAGCCTGCTCCAGCGCCTTGTTCAGCTTTTCCCTTGCCGTCAGCGCCACTTGACCGCCTGCTTCAGTGCTGGATACCTGAATCGCCGGAACATCCGGGTAAAGATTGGGCATGGCATACAGGCCGCAGATGCCGAGCACGGCGATCAGCAGAAACAGTTTCCAGCGCGGGTAGTGAGTCATCGGGGAAGTCTCCCGACGGGCGCTGTCCACACCCGTCCTTCAAGAATAATCAGATGCTTTTTATGGTGCCTTTCGGCAACGTGGCGGAGATCGCGTGCTTCTGCACCTTGATTTCCATATTGGTGGCGATCTCGATGACGACGTAATCATCAGTGACCTTGTTGACCTTGCCGAGAATGCCACCGGTGGTCACCACTTCATCACCCTTGGCCAGTGCACTGACCAGCTGACGGTGTTCCTTGGCACGCTTGGACTGCGGACGGATCAGGAAGAAATAAAAGATCACCACCATGCCGACAATCAGGAGCCAGTCGAAACCGGCACCCGGACCAACAGCCGGAGCACCTTCGGCAAAAGCGGGGGAAATCAACAGACTCATCAGAAAAACTCCTCAAAAATCAACTTGCAAGGACGGCACGGGCAAGCCCCGCGCCGCGTAGAAGGCGTCGACAAAGGCCGACAATGTACCGGCTTCAATAGCCCCCCGCAATCCGGCCATCAGGCTCTGGTAGTAATGCAGATTGTGGATGGTAGCCAGCTGCGCACCGAGCATTTCGCCGCAGCGATCCAGATGGTGCAGGTAGCTGCGGGAAAAATGGGTGCAGGTATAGCAATTACAAGTGCTGTCCAGCGGGCCAGTATCGTGGCGATGCACCGCATTGCGGATTCGCACCACCCCGGTGCTGGTAAAAAGGTGGCCATTGCGAGCATTCCGGGTCGGCATCACACAGTCGAACATGTCGATGCCACGGCGTACCGCTTCGACAATATCCTCCGGCCGGCCCACCCCCATCAGATAGCGCGGCCGGTCCGTCGGCATCTCCGGGGTCACCTCGCCGAGGATACGCAGCATCTCTTCCTGCGGCTCACCCACCGACAGACCGCCAATGGCATAGCCGTCGAAACCGATATCGGTCAGCCCGCCCAGCGACTCACGACGCAGGTGCGGATACATGCCGCCCTGAACGATGCCAAAACAGGCGGCATCGTTACCCTCGTGGGCAGTCTTGCTGCGTTTCGCCCAGCGCAGCGACAGCTCCATGGAATCGCGGGCCTGCTTTTCCGTGGCCGGGAACGGGGTGCACTCGTCAAAGATCATGCAGATGTCGGCACCGAGCTCGCGCTGCACCTGCATGGCTTCTTCCGGGCCGAGAAATACCTTGCTGCCATTGATCGGCGAGCTGAAGGTCACGCCCTCCTCTTTCACCTTGCGCAGCTTGCCCAGGCTGAACACCTGGAAACCGCCGGAGTCGGTCAGGATCGGTTTCTGCCATTGCATAAAGTCGTGCAGGTCAC
>JBECKT010000182.1:0-10161 GCA_040235405.1 Alcanivoracaceae bacterium | reverse complement strand
ATCCACAGCAGGTCGGCACCGTTTTGCAGGCTGGTAATACAGTCGAGCACAACACGGTCGATGCCGCTGCCTTCTTTAAAGCAGAACAGACCGGACTGCAGACGCTTCGGCTTGAGCAGCTTGCCGTTGGCCTTGATCACCACGTCGCCGTTCTGGATGTCGTCAGCGCTGGTGATGTAGTCGCCGTCGAGGAAGCTGTTGTACTGGTCGCCCAGGTCGCCCGGCTCATTGGTTACGGCGATCTGCTTGGTCAGGCCGGCGCCCAGCGAGTCGGTACGGGCAACGATAACGCCGTTGTCTACGCCGAGCTCAAGGAACGCGTAACGAACAGCGTTGATCTTGGCAAGGAAGTCAGCGTGCGGAACGGTTACTTTGCCGTCCTGGTGACCACACTGCTTCTCGTCGGATACCTGGTTTTCGATCTGGATACAGCAGGCACCGGCTTCAATCATCTGCTTGGCCATCAGGTAGGTGGCTTCAGCGTTACCGAAACCAGCGTCGATGTCGGCAATAATCGGGACAACGTGGGTTTCGAAGTTGTCGATCTTGTTGATGATGTCAGCTTCTGCCTTGGCGTCGCCCTTGGCGCGGGCAGCGTCCAGGTCGCGGAACAGGTGGTTCAGTTCCCATGCATCCGCTTGCTTGAGGAAGGTGTACAGCTCGCGGATCAGGTCAGCAACGCTGGTCTTCTCGTGCATGGACTGGTCCGGCAGCGGGCCAAACTCGCTGCGCAGGGCAGCGACCATCCAGCCGGACAGGTACAGGTAGCGACGCTTGGTGGAGCCGAAGTGCTTCTTGATCGAAATCAGCTTCTGCTGACCGATGAAGCCGTGCCAGCAACCCAGCGACTGGGTGTACTGGGAGGTGTCCTTGTCGTAGGCAGCCATGTCTGCACGCATGATGTTTGCGTTGTACTTGGCGATGTCCAGATGGGTGTTGAAACGGTTCTGGAGGCGCATACGTACCGCGGACTCAGGGTTAATCGCCTGCCAGGTCTTGTTGGCCTTGACGACCTTGGCGAGGGATTCGACGTCTTTGCTGTATGACATGGTCTGATCCTTTGGTTGAGGGTGACACCACCGTGGCGGGTGTGCCGGCTTCCGGGCCCGGGACGGTGAGGCGCGCATTCTAGGCCGGGTATTTTCATAATCGAAATTGATATTTGATATATCCGTCATTCACACAGTGAATATACATATATATCATAAGGTTAGCAGGCATAACGGGCAGCCCCGTTTATCAGGAGTATCCGGCGACGCCAGAACACGACGGACTGATACAATGCCGCATCGAATGGAGTGTGATGCATGACCCTTGAATACCTGAGCGCGAACGACGGCCACCGTATTGCCCTTCACTGCTGGAAATCCGATGTCGGTGACAAAGGCGCGGTGCTCTGGCTGCATGGCATGGCAGAACACGCTGCCCGCTATGCCCCGCTGGCCAAAGCCCTGAATGCCACCGGCTGGCATCTGTATGCGCCGGACCATCGCGGCCACGGCGCCAGCGTCAGCGATACCGAAATACGCGGCCACTTTGCCGATAACGAGGGCTGGAACCTGGTGCTCAGTGATGTCGCCAGCGTGCTGGCGGCGGTACGCGAGCGCCACCCCGAACGACCGCTGATTCTGGGTGGCCACAGCATGGGCAGCTTTATCGCGCTGGCCTGCAGCGAACGCCATGGTAGCCAGATGGATGGCCTGATTTTGTGCGGCAGCGACTACAAGGCGCCGTGGCTGTGGAAGCTGGCCTTGCAGCCGATCAAGCTGGCGCACTGGCGCAACGGCCCGCGCGGCCACAGCAAGCTGATCAGCGCGCTGACCTTTGATGCCTTCGCCAAAAAAATTCCGCACCGTCGCACCGCTTTTGACTGGCTGAGCCGGGATGTGGCCGAAGTCGACAAGTACATCAACGACCCCTGGTGTGGCCACGACTGCAGCACCCGGTTGTGGCATGACCTGATCAGCGCGCTGATCACTATTGATGCAGCCGCATCGCTAAAGCAGCTGCCCGGTTCGTTGCCGGTCATGCTGATTGGCGGTGACAGCGACCCCATGAGCGGGAACGGTAAGGGTATGGCGGCCCTGTACAAGGCGCTGCACAGGGCCGGCATCAGTGATCTGACATTTGGTCAGTTCATTGGCGGTCGCCATGAAATCCTCAACGACCTGTGCCGTGATGAAGTGACAGACGAAATCAGCGAGTGGCTCCGTCTGCACTACTGATTGACAAGAGAGCCGGTTCCGGGTTGATACCGGCTCAAGTGGCGGCCCGCATCTTTTTTCCGGGCACCTTCACTACTACCGGCTTTGCCTGGCCAAACAGGTAGTCCTGCTCACGCACCTTGCGTGTCTGCAGCCAGTATCGCCAGGTGGAGCCGGGCCACAGGGCAAAGTTCTTGCCGTCATCCTGCTGATACCAACTGGTACAACCGGAGGTCCAGACGGTGCCCTGCAGACGTTTCTGCACGTCATCGTTAAAACGGCGTTGGGCTTCGGCCTTCACATCCATATAGTCCATGTCCTTCTGTTTCAGCATATCGAGACACTGCAGGATGTAGTTTACCTGACACTCGATCATGAACAGGATTGAGTTATGCCCCAGCCCGGTGTTTGGTCCCACCAGCATGTACAGATTGGGATAACCACTGACAGTGATGCCGTAATGGGCCTCTGCCGAATCAGCCCAGTCTTTGTGAATATCATGCCCGTCAATCCCGGTCAGTGGAAAATCACGCATATAAATGCGTGGATCGACAATAAACCCGGTGCCAAGAATGATGCAGTCGGCTGGCCGCTCGACACCATCCGTGGTAACGACACTGTGCTCGCGAATTTCCACAATACCTTCGGTTACCAACTCGACATTTTTCCGGTTGAACATCGGATACCACTTGTTCGAGATCAGTACCCGCTTGCAGCCAAAATGATAATCCGGCACCAGGCGCCGGGCGACGTCCCGGTCCTTGACCTGAAAGCGGATAAACAGTTTGCACAAGTTTTCAAGAAGCTGCGCCGCCTTGACACTGGACATAGGCGCCACTCTTGCCTCGTTGCTCCAGTACAGTCGTGCCCGGTGCAGCCTGCGCAGTAGCGGGAAGCGCTCGAACAACTTTCTGCTGATACCGGGATAGCCACGCTCATCGCGTGGAATAACCCAGGCTGCGGTACGCTGGAACACCGACAGCTTTTTTACCAGCGGAGCAATTTCCGGACAATACTGAATGGCGCTGCCACCGGTGCCGATCGACACCACGTTCTTGCCCACCAGTTCGTAGCCGTGATCCCACTGTGCCGAATGCATGACCTTGCCCTTGAACTTGTCCAGCCCCTTGATTTCGGGAATATGCGGTACGTGCAAGGGCCCGGAGGCAAGCACAAAGTGTTTGCAGACGACCTTGTTGCCATCCGTGGTACTCAGTGTCCAGGTGGCGCTTTTCCGGTCGAAATGGGCGCCACAGACTTCCTGACTGAAACGGATAAACGGTCTCAGTCCGTACTTGTCCGTGGTATCAATGATGTAATTCTCAATTTCATACCAGGGGGCATAGCGCTTTGACCAGTCGGCCTTGCCGGCAAACGAGAATGAGTACAGATGCGACTGCACATCGCAGGCCGCGCCAGGATAAGTATTGAAATACCATGTGCCGCCTACCTGCGGTGCTTTTTCCAGAATGACGAAGTTGTCGTTGCCGGACTCGCGCAGCTTGATGGCCATACCGAGGCCACCGAAGCCGGCACCAACAATAGCCACGTCTACGGTCGTTGTTTTTGGGTTGATCGGTGCTTTACTGGTCATGGAAATTCTCCTGAAACTGATAATTCCGAGTTGTTCTGGATAGCCCTCAGGCCGCCTGTTCCGTCTGGAAGCCGGCCACTTCCTGCATCAGCGCCTCGGCCTGATTGAGGAATGCGCGATTGTCGTGCATCCACGGATGGAAGCCGGGGCGGAAAAAATCGAGCCACTCCGGCACAACGCGACGCAGGATACCGGGCTTGCCAGCGAGGAAATTGCCGAGCTTGAGCCAGCCTGCGAGATCACCCAGCCCCCCGGACTTCGACAGCATGCGCAGATAGAACGGCGCATACAGGCTCCAGAAAATCACGTTGGCAAGAATGAAGGCGAAGCTGCGCAGGAAATATGCTCTGGCCCCTTTACCCACCACCTTTTCATAAGCATCAAAGCAGACCGCCTTGTGCTCGGTTTCCTCAATGGCATGCCAGCGCCAGATCGCGGCATAACGTGGATCAGCTCCGTCCAGCAGGTCGTCATCACGCAGCAGGGTGTCACCGAGCACGGCGGTCAGGTGTTCCAGTGCAATGGTCGCGGCCAGCTGCAGCGGCTTGGGCAGCTTTTTCGCAGCCTCGAGGAAGTTCACCACCACCCGCTCCATCTGCTCCACAGGCAACCCGGCCTGACGCAGTGCATCGTTATATTCTTCATGCTCGCGGGTATGAAAGCCCTCCTGGCCGATGAAGGCGGATATCTGCTCCTTCAGCGGAGGTTCGGTCAGTTGGTCCCGGTAGTTGCGCACGCTCTGGATAAAGAAGCGCTCGCCGGCAGGAAAAAATATCGACAGGGTGTTATAGAACTGGGTGATATGCAGGCCCGCCGGGTTCCAGCTCAGCGCCTTGCCCTTCGGCAAGCCAAACTGCAGGTTGCGGCGGATCGGATCGACCTGGATGGACATCGGTATACCCTCATACAAAGTAGGTGTTTACCAAGCCATCCTGGAGAGGCATTCAGCCCTGCTCAACTGTTACATTGGACAATGTAATCTTTTCTTGATCTGTATCAATCCTGACTGTGGCGGCCGGTCAGAACTCATAGCGCAGGGAGGTCGTGTACCGGGTATTGGTCTTTTCCCGGTCGATCACCGGGGTGGCCAGCAGGTTGCGCGGCGGCTCACTGTTATGCCGCAAGTTATAGCTCAGACGCAGACTGAGGGAACCGTTCAACCGCACCAGCAGGCCACTGTCAAACAGAGCCCTATGGTCATCGGCGTCACCGAAAGCTGGCTGGAAATAGACGGTAGCGAACCAGTTGACCTGCTCATTCAGCTGCTGCTGGTAGGACAGGTAGTGGTTGACCCGCCAGACCCTGCCACTTTCAGTGAAAGTGCCGAGATCAGTTTCCTCCCACTCGTGAAACGCCCCCAGACCGAGATACAGGGTGTACTGGTCGGCATTGGACAGCAGCCGGAAACGACCACCAGCACCGGCCAGGTAGCGCGAAAGCAGGTTGGAAAATTCATTCTCCTGGAACTGGACAAAGCTCTCGACCGAGACCCGCTCGGTGCGTTGGTGAATCCAGCGCAGATGGGCAAAAGATTCGTCCGTACTCTTCACGCCCTGGGTTTTTGCCTCGGCTGCTGCAAGCACGCCGAACACGGTATTGCGCTGACGCTGGAAAGTCAGGCGCCCGCCGAGGCCGTAGCTGTCTTCATCAACATCACCGGACTTGCCGCTGGCACTGAACTCGAGATTACCGCTCCAGCCCTCCGGTGGCGGGCCGGGGCGCTGACTTTCGATATTGGAAATGGCGTGTGCGGAGGACTGCCAGAAAATAATTGCAACTGCAAAAACACGGTAAAGCATTACATCTCCTGTAACGGTGATTTTGAATTATCAAAAACAATGATACCTGCTTGATGAACGGCGAAAATTTCGCGGCTGATCAGCCGCTCCTACAGGGTCAGCGTGATTGCTTTTCTTTGAAGGCCTGTTTACGCGCCTTGTCTGCGGCGGCTTTTTCCGCCGTTTTCTGCTCACGCAGCAACTGCACCTGCGCTTCCTCCGCCAACGCCACCTCCGGAGTTTCCAGTGAAATCGTGCCGAGCGTGGCGCTGCGGAATTCGTTGATCAGCAAGGTTGCCACTCGATCGAAATCGACATGGCCACCACTGCCCAGACAGCCGCGCTGACGACCAATGGTTTCGAGCAGTTCGATGGCGCTGTCCGGCAGTTGTTCCAGCCGGAAGCGTGCGCGCAGCAACTGCGGATAAGCCTGCAGGAAATATTCGGCGGCAAACATCGCCACATCATCTTCCTGCATCGCCGTCGCCTTGATCGCGCCGGACAGCGCCAGCCGATAGCCGCTGTTGGCATTATCGATCTTCGGCCAGAGAATGCCGGGGGAATCGATCAGCACCAGACCATCGCGCAGATCGATACGCTGCTGCCCCTTGGTCACCGCCGGCTCATTGCCCGCCTTGGCGATCGGCCGGCCAGCCAGAGTATTGATCAGGGTGGATTTGCCGACATTCGGGATACCGGCGATCAGGGCAGTGACATTGCCGGTGGCATCCGGTTTGACGCCGGGCAGGCGGCGGCAGATGTCGGCGAGGCGACGGATTTTCTCCGGCTCACGGGTACTGATCGCCAATGCCCTGACCAGCGGGTCTTGTTCCAGATATTCAAGCCACTGCCGGGTGACCAGCGGATCGGCCAGATCTGCCTTGCTCAGCAGCTTCAGGCACGGCTTGCCGGCCCGCAGCTGCGCCAGCACCGGGTTGGCGCTGCTGTATGGCAGGCGGGCGTCAACGATCTCGATCACCAGATCCACCTTGGGCAGCATTTCCCGGATCTCGCGGGTGGCCTTGCTCATGTGGCCGGGGAACCAGTTGATGCTCATGGGAATGCCAGAAATGCGAAGGGGCCGGCATTGTACCAGCGCCGGGCAGCCCGTGGCGTGTCCAAGCCGTGCAGCAGCAGTTACCATGCTGCTGCGGTCTTGCGGACAGATTCTGTCGCTGTGCTGGTGCAGACTGGCCGCAGCCATCATAGGCAGCCATCAGGGAGAGCGCCTTACATGCAGTCCGGCCTTGCCGTTATCCACGCCAATCATCTGGAAACCCTGACCGAGCTGACCGTGCAGTGGCTTGGCAAGCAGCCGCTGGCGCCGCTGGAGGATGAGATTTTTCTGGTCCAGTCAAACGGCATGGCCCAGTGGCTGAAGCTGAAGTTGGCCAGTGACGACGCCTGCGGCATCAGCGCCGCGCAACGTTTCCAGATGCCGGCCCGCTTTCTCTGGGCCGCCTATCGCAGTGTGCTGGGCGAACAGGCGGTGCCACCGACCTCCCCGTTCGACAAATCCCGGCTGGTCTGGCGGCTGATGGGCTTGCTGCCGGGTTTGCTGCATCGCGACAGCTTCCGGCCCCTGCACCAGTTTCTCGCTGACGATGATGACCAGCGCAAGCGCTTCCAGCTGGCCGAGCGACTGGCCGATCTGTTCGACCAGTATCAGGTTTATCGCGCTGACTGGCTGGCGCTGTGGGAACAGGATCAGCGCTTCCTGATTACCCCGCGCGGCGAGCAGGTGGCCCTGCCCGAAGATCAGCACTGGCAGGCGGAGCTGTGGCAGGCGCTGATTAATGATCTGCCCGAACACTTGCGTGGCAGCAGCCGGGCCCATGTTCATCAGGCTTTTCTGGCGGCGCTGGAACAGGGCGCGGTGCCGCACGATCTGCCTCGCCGGTTGGTGGTATTCGGCATTACCTCGCTGCCGAAGCAGGTGCTCGATGCCCTGCATGCGCTGTCGCCACACTGTCAGATCCTGATGCTGGTGCAGAACCCCTGCCAGCATTACTGGGCCGACATTATTGAAGACAAGGCGCTGCTGCGCCTGCAGCAGCAACGCCACCAGCGCAAGCCGTCAATGGCGTTGCTGTCCGAAGAGGAAATGCCACGGCATGGCCATCCGTTGCTGGCCGCCTGGGGCAAACAGGCGCGCGACTATATCGGCCTGCTGTATGACTATGATGTGCCGGAACGTTACCGCGACTGGTTTCAACAGATTGATCTGTTTCATCCGGTTGCCACGGTAACCAGCGCGCCGGAAAGTCTGCTGGCACAGCTGCAGCAATCCATTCTTGATCTGGAACCGCTGCCGGAAAAACCGAAGCCGATTGCTGCCGATACTTCGATCTCGTTTCACAGCGCCCACAGCCCGCAGCGGGAAGTGGAAATTCTCCATGACCAGCTGCTCGCCGCCTTTGCCAATAGCGCCAGCAGCGGCAACGCATTACGACCACGCGATGTAATCGTGATGGTGCCGGATATCGAGCTGTATGCGCCGCATATTGATGCGGTGTTCGGCACCGCCCAGGGCAACCGGCATATTCCCTACACCATTTCCGATCGCAGCCAGCGCCACCGGTTGCCGTTTGCGATTGCGCTGGAAGCACTGCTGGATCTGCCGCGCGCACGCTTTACCGTCAGCGATCTGCTGGATCTGCTTGATGTCGCGCCCTTGCGACAACGCTTTGCCATTGAAGAAAGTGATCTGCCGGTGCTGCGCCGCTGGGTGCGCGAATCCGGTATTCGCTGGGGCCTGCATGCCGAGCAACGCAGCAGCCTCGATTTGCCCGGCAACTTCAGCCAGAACAGCTGGACCTTCGGCCTGAAACGCATGCTGCTCGGCTATGCCAGCGGCAGCAGCGCGAGCTGGCAGGAGATCGAACCGTACAGCGAAGTCAGTGGCCTGCAGGCGACACTGGCGGGCCAGTTGTTTGCCCTGCTCGGCCAGCTGGAAAAGCACTGGCAGGCACTGCGCCAGCCGGGCACCCCGGATCAGTGGATGGTAAGGCTGCGCGAACTGATCGACGATCTGTTTGCGCTCGATGACGATGAAGACCTGCAACTGCAGGCGACCCTGCTGGAAGCACTGGCGGACTGGCAGGATGCCTGCGAACAGGCCGGCTTTGCCGAACCGCTGCCGCTGTCGGTGGCCCGCGAAGCCTGGCTCGGTGCGCTTGATCAGGGCGGTTTGTCACAACGCTTTCTCGCCGGCCGGGTAAATTTTTGCACCCTGATGCCGATGCGCAGCATTCCGTTTCGCCGCGTCTGCCTGCTTGGCATGAACGACGGCGATTATCCGCGTACGCAGATGCCACTGGATTTCGACCTGATGGCGGGTCGTGGTCAGTATCGGCCCGGCGATCGCTCGCGCCGCGACGACGACCGCTACCTGTTTCTCGAAGCCTTGCTTGCCACCCGCGAGTCGCTGCATATCAGCTGGGTTGGTCGCGATGTCCGTGACAATCATGAACGGCCGCCGTCCGTGCTGGTGGCGCAGCTGCGGGACTATCTCGCCTCCGCCTTTTGCCTTGCTGAAGGCACGCTACTGGACGCGATTACCGTGCTGCACCCGCTGCAACCGTTCAGCCCGAAGTACTTCGATGGTTCGAACCCGGCGTTGTTTTCCTACGATCAGGAATGGCGCGCGGCCCATGATGAAGTCGTTGCGCAGGAACATGCCCTGCTGCCACTGCCACCGAGCGAACAGGCTATTGCCCTGAACAGTACCCAGCTGGCCCGGTTTTTGAAAAATCCCCCGCAACTGTTTTTCAATGAGCGCCTGAAAGTGCGCTTTGCTGGCGACGATGGCGCGGAAGATGATGATGAGCCCTTTGCCCTGGATGGCCTAGGCCAGCACCAGATCAGCAGCACGTTGCTCGGCGCGGCCATGCAAGCCGACGCCGACCAGCAGGATACCGCCTTTGCCAGTGCCCGGCGGCAATTGCTGCGTAGCGGCGCGTTACCGGTTGGCCATGCCGGTGAACAACTGCTGGATGGCATCGGCGAGCAGGCCTGGCAGGCGATCAGCTGCTGGCAGCAATACTGCCAGCGCTTTCCCGACGTTATCGCCCTGCAGGAATTATCGATTTCTGCCTGCGTTCAGGGGCAGGCATTTCTGCTTGAAGACTGGCTGACCGACCTGCGACAGGACGGCGAACAGCGCACGGTGCGCCTGAGCGTGGTGGCCGGCGAACTGAACCACAAACCGCATCGTCTGCTCGGCGACTGGGCCCTGCATCTGCTCGCCAACAGCTGCGCCGTATCGATCAGCACCGTGGTGATCGGCAGCGATCAGGTCATCACGCTGGCCCCGATTGCCAGCGAACAGGCGCGCAGTTATCTGCAAACGTTGCTGGAAGGCTGGCTGACCGCGCTGACTACGCCGCTGCCACTGGCCTGTCGCGCCGGCTTTGCTTTTGTTGCCGCCGAGCAGGCGCTGGCCAGCGGCAGCAGCAAGGCCAATCCGCTGAACAAGGCGCGCGAGGCCTATCAAGGCAGCGACTACGGCAGCGCCCAAGGCGAAGTGCACTACGCCAACCAGCAAGCGCTACGCCGCGCCTTTGCCGATTTCGATGCGCTGATG
>JBECKT010000173.1:0-11182 GCA_040235405.1 Alcanivoracaceae bacterium | reverse complement strand
AGGTCATAAAAGAACGCGGCATCGGCCAGGCGTGGACGCACTACCTTCTCATTACCGGAAATCACCACCTGCGGCTCTTTCGAATCCAGGTTGCTGATAAACACGAAGGCATTCTTCAGCTTGCCCTGCCCGTCCAGCACCGGGAAATATTTCTGGTTGGACTCCATGGTGGTGATTAGCGCTTCCTGCGGTACGCGCAGAAACTCTTCCTCGAAATGGCCGACCAGGGCCATCGGCCATTCGACCAGCGCGGTGACTTCATCGAGCAGGTCGACATCAATGGAAGTGATACCGCCCTCTTTCTTGCCGGCGGCCACGGCCTGCTCGCGGATCATCTCGCGGCGACGCTCGAAGTCGGCGATAACAAAGCCTTCTTGCTCCAGACGGGTTTCGTACTCGGCCGGCGTCTTCAGGCTGATCGCGGCGGGCGCGTGGAAACGATGACCGCGGGAGTCGCGCCCGGCTTTCTGATCCAGCAGGGTGATATCCAGCACCTGCTCACCCAGCAGTGCGACCAGCCACTGACTCGGGCGAACAAACTGTACCTTGCGATTGCCCCAGCGCATTCGCTTTGGAATCGGCAGACGCTGCAGCGATTGTTCCAGCATGGCCGGCAGCAACCCGGCCAGTGGCTTGCCGGCTTCGCGCACTTTTGCCACCAGCCAGGCGCCCTTGTCGGTTTCCACGGTTTCCAGCTGATCCATGGAAAGGCCGACGGATTGAGCAAAACCGAGCGCGGCTTTGGTCGGATGGCCTTCGTCGTCAAAAGCCGCCTTCACCGCCGGGCCACGACGTTCGATATCGCGATCCGGCTGGCCGACTGCTACCTGTTCGATTCGAAATGCCAGCCGACGCGGCGCGGCAAAAATTTTCATGGCGCCGTGTTCGAAGCCGGCGTCATCCAGCTGCTTCAGGGTTTCGCCAGCAAAAGCTTCCGACAACGCTTTCAGTGCCTTCGGCGGCAGCTCTTCGGTGCCAAGTTCAATCAACAGATCTGCGCGCTGCATCACTTGGCTCCTTTCTTGTCTTGCCTGGCATCTTGTTTTGCCAGTTCGGCCAGCACTTCTTCGCGAATCGCGGCGTCAGCCAGCGGGAAGCCGGCGGCGCGACGGCTGGCCAGATAGGCATCGGCCACCGCGCGGGCCAGTTCGCGCACGCGCAGAATAAAGCGCTGACGCTCGGTCACAGAGATTGCCTTGCGTGCATCCAGCAGGTTGAAAGTGTGCGACGCCTTCAGCACATATTCATACGCCGGCAGCGGCAGGCCGGCGGCAATCAGCGCCTTGCTCTCGCGCTCGAAATCGTCGAAATGACCGAACAGCATGGCGGTGTTGGCGTGCTCGAAATTGAACGTCGACATTTCCACTTCGTTCTGGTGGAAAACATCGCCGTAGGTGACCTTGCCGAACGGGCCGTCAGACCAGATCAGGTCGTAGACCGAATCGACGCCCTGCAGATACATGGCAATGCGCTCGAGACCGTAGGTGATCTCGCCGGTCACCGGGTAGCAGTTGATACCGCCGACTTGCTGGAAGTAGGTGAACTGGGTCACTTCCATGCCGTTCAGCCAGACTTCCCAGCCGAGGCCCCAGGCGCCCAGCGTCGGTGATTCCCAGTTGTCTTCGACGAAGCGGATGTCATGCACGCTGGTGTCGATGCCGAGGCGGCGCAGGGAGCCAAGGTACAGGTCCTGAATGTTGTCCGGGCTGGGTTTCAGGACTACCTGAAACTGGTAATAGTGCTGCAGGCGGTTCGGGTTCTCGCCGTAACGGCCATCGGTGGGGCGGCGCGAGGGCTGCACATAGGCACTGTTCCAGATTTCCGGGCCGATGGCGCGCAGGAAGGTGGCCGGGTGGAAGGTGCCGGCGCCGACTTCCATATCCAGCGGCTGGATAATGACGCAGCCTTGTTCGGCCCAGTATTGCTGCAGGGCCAGGATCAGGCCCTGGAAGGTGCGGGTATCAGTCTTCGGTGTGTCCGACATGCGAGGTGTCCCGGAAACGGCTGCAAAATCAGCCGCGGAGTATAGCGGGGATGGAGGGGTTTTGCCTCTGTGGAGCGGTCGATCGACCGCGAAGGCTTTTCGCCGTCGGTCGACGGCTCCTACTAGTAGTGTGGCATCCCCGTCCCGTGTGGCATCCCCGTCGCACACGGTCCCGCAAGGGCTGCATTGTGCCGGCTAAGGGTATGGCGCATTCTTCGTGCAGGTTTTTTTGGGAGTTCTGTATGGCCCGTTGTCCCTGGTGCGGGGAAGACCCGCTTTACCAGCATTACCACGATCATGAATGGGGCGTGCCGGTGCACGATGAGCACACTCTGTTTGAGTTCCTCACTCTGGAAGGCGCCCAGGCGGGGCTCAGCTGGATCACCATTCTGAAAAAACGCGACAACTACCGGGCGGCGTTTAACGGCTTTGACCCGGTCAAAGTGGCGCGGTTTACCCCGGCGCGGATCGAGAAGCTGCTGCGTAATCCGGGTATTGTTCGCAATCGCCTCAAGGTTGATTCGACCGTCACCAATGCTCAGGCCTTTCTCGCGGTGCAGAAGGAGTTCGGCAGCTTTGATCGCTATATCTGGGGCTTTGTGAATGGTCGGCCGGTGGTGAACCGGTTTGCCAGTATGAAGGAGGTTCCGGCGCAGACGCCGACTGCAGTGGCGATCAGCAAGGATATGAAGAAGCGTGGTTTCCGTTTTGTCGGCCCGACCATTGTCTATGCGATGATGCAGGCCATTGGCATGGTGAACGATCACCTGTTGAGCTGTGACCGCCATGCGGAGCTGTCATGACGGATGTCAGCCCGCCACAACGCGGCGGGCTGACATTGTGCGCTACGCCCAGGCGGAAAATCAGTTCCGCATGCCGAGCACGGCGTTGATCATGGCCGAGCCGCGCGCCAGAGGAGCCTCGCGAATCAGCTTTTCCTCTGCCGCCATCCGGCCGAACAGGGCGTTCAGGCTCTGGTTCATCACATCGGCCTCAATATCCAGACTCGGTTTGTTGGTTAGTGGCAGGGCGTTGTAGACGTCCAGCATCGACTTGTACTGAGTGTAAAAGCCGGTTTTTTCCAGATTGCTGCGGATGATCGGCTGGAAGCGTGCCCGCAATTGGGCCTCGGTCTGGCCACGGAAGTAATCGGTCGCTGCGGTTTCCCCGCCGGTGGCAACATCCACGGCATCCTGAATGGTCATGTTGCTGATCGCCTGTTGGAATACCGGTATGGCCTCGGCGGCAGCCTGCTCTGCACCGCGGTTCATGGCACTGTCGACCTTGTCCATGTAGCTGCCCATGCCGACTTTGCGCAGGGTATCTGATACCGGCTTCAGTGCGGCAGGCAGCGTAAGCGGGTAACCACTAGTGCGATAGCCGTCATTGGTGGAGAGGGTGGTACCGGCACGCTGGCTGCTGAGTTTGAGAACCTGTTTGAGGGCGTCGGATGCCTGTGAGGATTCGCTGAGGCCGAGCTCCTTGGCCATTTGCTTGCTGGCGCCATACCAGGGATTGTCACCACCGGTTGTGCACCCGGCCAGCATGGCGATCAGAGCGAGAAAGGAAAGCAGAACGAGCCGGGTCATATGACCTCCTGTTTGTTTTTATGTGAATGTGACAGGGATGCTAAGGTATCCGTCCCCTGCATGAAACCGCCCGGCCCGAGATGACCGATCAATGCCGTGAACAGCCGAAGTCGCCGAAGGGTATCCGTACGACTCATCAATGGCGTGTTGAGGCTGGGCAAGCCGGCAATGGCGCCATTATGATGTCGCCTGTTTTCCTTTATCCTGCCAGCGAGCGTCTGAGGATTGTGCATGAAAAGAACCCTGTCGCAACTGCTGGCGTCCCGCCGTTTTGGCCCTTTCTTTGCCACCCAGTTTCTTGGTGCTTTTAACGACAATGTTTTCCGCCAGGCGCTGATTCTGCTGATTGCCTCCGGGGTGGTGGCGGGCGCCAGCGTCAATACGCTGAATAATGTCGGCCTTGCCCTGTTTATCGTGCCGTTCTTTCTGTTCTCGGCGCTGGCCGGACAGATTGCTGACAAGTATGAAAAGTCCATGCTGGTGCGACGGATCAAGTTTGCCGAGATCCTGATTATGGGTGTTGGTGCCGCAGGGTTCTTTTTTGATGCGGTGTATTTTCTGCTGGCGGTGCTGTTCTGCATGGGCTTGCAGTCGACCTTCTTCGGCCCGATCAAGTATTCGATTATTCCCCAGCACCTGAAACAGGAGGAACTGGTATCCGGTAACGCATTGGTGGAAATGGGTACCTTCCTGGCCATTCTGCTTGGTTCGATTTCCGGGGTGATCCTGAAAATGGACGGCACACCGGGGTGGCTGGCGCCGGTGGCGGTCATTGCACTTGCCGCACTCGGCTATTTTTCCGCCCGGCAGATTCCGGCGGCGCCACCGGCAGACCCGGCCCTGAAAATGAACTGGAATCTGTTTTCGGAAACGCTGGATATCCTGCGTTCCGCCAGAGAAGTGCGTTCAGTGTGGATGAGCGTGCTGGGTATTTCCTGGTTCTGGTTTCTTGGCGCCGCCTACACCACCCAGCTGAAAGTCTATGTCGATGATTACCTGCACGGCACCGAGGGCCTTTATGCCCTGCTGCTGGCGACCTTCTCCATCGGTATTGGTCTTGGCTCTTTCCTGTGTGAAAAGTTCTCCGGCCGTCGGGTCGAGCTGGGGCTGGTGCCGATCGGCTCCATCGGTCTGTCGCTATTCGGCATCGACCTGTTTTTTTCCTATCAGGGCATGGCCGGGCTGGATCAGGTCGACATTGCCGCACTTCTGGCGGAGCCGGCCGGCATCCGGGTGATGATCGACCTGCTGGGCATCGGTGTGTTTGGCGGTTTTTATATCGTGCCGCTGTTTGCCATTGTCCAGTCGCGCTCCAACCCGCAGCAACTATCGCGAATTATTGCCGCCAACAATATTCTCAATGCCCTGCTGATGGTGCTTTCAGCAGCCACCGCCATCGTGCTGGTGGGTGTGCTGGATGTGACCATTCCGCAGTTTTTCCTGATTCTGGCGCTGGCCAATGTGGTGGTGGCCTGCTTTATTTACACGCTGGTACCGGAGTTTGTTATTCGCCTGATCATCTGGTTGCTGACCCGCACCCTGTACCGGGTGAAATTGCAGGGGCTGGACCAGATTCCCGATGACGGCCCCTGTGTGCTGGTCTGCAACCATGTCAGCTATGTCGATGCGCTGCTGCTGGCCGGCGCGATTCGTCGGCCGGTGCGCTTTGTCATGTTCAAGCCGATTTATGACTTGCCGGTGCTGAATTACATCTTCCGCACCGGCAAGACCATTCCGATTGATTCGAAAACCCGCAATCCGGAAATTTACACGCGCGCGTTTGAGCGGGTGAAAGAGGAACTCGACGCCGGAGAAGTCGTCTGTATCTTTCCCGAGGGCAAGCTGACCAGCGACGGAGAGATTGATGAGTTCAGGAACGGCATCGAGAAAATCATTGCCGGCAACCCGGTGCCGGTAATCCCGATGGCATTGCAGGGCCTGTGGGGCAGTGTATTCAGTCACAAGGGCGGCAAGGCGCTGAGCAAGCCGCCGCGGCGGTTCTGGTCGCGGGTGTCGCTGGTGGTTGGTGCGCCGGTGCCGGCCGATCAGGTCAGCGCGGCCGATCTGCGTGAGCGGGTGCAGGCTTTGCGCGGGGACGCCGCCTGATGTCGTGGACGCGTTGGATAACCTTCTGGCGGGTGCTGGCGGTGCTGGCGATCGCGTTGATCTGGATCGGCAGCCTGTGGCCGGCAAATGAGCTGCGCCAGTTTGATGTGTCCTGGTTTAACGACAAGGTCGGCCACTTGCTGGGCTACCTGACGGTAGCGCTGCTGTTGGCGCTGGGCTGGCGCCAGTCACCGCCCTGGTTGCTGTGGCTGATCGCTACCCTGAGTGGCGCTCTGGCTGAGCTGGCGCAGGGATATCTGAGCACCACCCGTTCGATGGAATGGCTGGATCTGGCAGCCAACGGTGGCGGCGCCCTGATCGGCATCATCCTGGGCGTCGGCTGGTGCCGTCTGGTGACGCCGTCGGAGGCAGGGGCGGAAAACTGACAAGCTGGCCCGGTTCGCGCTGACGCCAATTGAAGTGCCCGGGCATCGCGGCGTCCCGGATTATTGCCGAGCATGATCTCCTCTATCCGGAGGCCTCGATCATGCTTCGATATCAGATCATTGCTGCCCTGTTTGTCCTGTCGTCACTGACTCCGCTTGGCGCCGAAACCCTGTACCGATGTGAGGGTGCAGACGGGGTTCCCCTGTTCGCCAACCAGCCCTGCGACGAGTACAGCGAGCCGCTGGATCTGCCGGAAATCGGCGTGATCGGCAGCGATGACGGTGGCGCGGAGCTACAGCGCCGGGTCGACGCCATGGCCCGGATTGCCGGAATCGAGCAGCCAAAGCGCAAGCGAGGCAAAAGCACCGGCCTCAGCTTCGGAGAGCGGATGAGCCTGCGGCAGCTGGAGATTCGTCGTGACGGCCTGCGCCGGGATGTTGACAATCAGGCACTGGCCAGCGCGTATCGGAAAAGCCTGGCTGATGAGCTGGCACTGGTCGAGCGGCGGATCCGCGAGCTGGAAAAACGCCGCTGATCGTCACGTTTGGAAAAAAACCTGCAGGAGCTGCGGCTAGCCACTAGAATCTGTATTTTCGTTCCGGCAGGAGCCTGCAGACATGAACGCGATGGCGCTTCTGGCACCCAAGTTTCTGGTGCTTTATACCTTCATTCTTACCGGTACCTATGTGCATTTTCGCGGCAAGGTACGGCACAAGTTCCAGCGCCAGTTGCTTGATCATTCCACCATCATGGCGCCGTATAACTGCTTCGTGTACGCCACTTCGGCAGTGCCGAACAAACCCTTTATCGAGCTGGAGAACTTCCCGGACCTGAAGCTGCTGCAGGACAACTGGGAAACCATCCGTGATGAGGCGGCGGCACTGTTTGACGAGGGCCATATTCGTGCCGCCCATGGCCATAGCGATCTGGCGTTTCATTCGTTCTTCAAATCCGGCTGGAAGCGCTTCTACCTGAAGTGGTATGGCGACATGCTGCCTTCAGCGGAAACCCTGTGCCCGAAAACCGTGGAGCTGGTGAACCGGATCCCTTCCCTGAATGCCGCCATGTTTGCCATGTTGCCGGCCGGCGGTCGTCTGACCGCGCACCGCGACCCGTTTGCCGGTTCGCTGCGTTATCACCTCGGTTTGGTTACCCCGAATGACGACAACTGTTTTATTACCGTCGATGGTGAGGACTATTCCTGGCGTGACGGTGAAGGCGTGGTGTTTGATGAAACCTTTATCCACTCCGCGCACAACCGCACTGACAAGAACCGGATTATCCTGTTCTGTGATGTCGAACGGCCGTTCAAGTGGAAATTCGCCCGGGTGGTGAACCGCTTCTTCAAGAAAATCGCCGTAGCGGCGTCAGCCTCCCAGAACGACGTTGGCGAAAAGCTTGGCGTGCTGAACAAGCTGTTCAGCTATATTTATCTGGTGCGGATTCAGACCAAAAACCTGAAAAAGACCAACCGGACCCTTTACTATGTGCTGAAGTGGCTGATTATCGGCGCGGCCGCCTACTTCATCTTTTTCCACGGCCTCAATCGCCGCGACTAAACTGCGGTCAGCACCCTGCAGGAGCCGTCGACCAACGGCGAAGGCTTTCGCGGCCGATCGGCCGCTCCTACGGAGGGAGCTGTTGTAGGAGCCGTCGACCGACGGCGAAAAATATTCGCGGCCGATCGGCCGCTCCTACAGGTGGCGGGAAAACCTTCAGGTCAGATCACAAACAAGGCCGGCCTCGCGCCTCTTGCGACTCAATCCAGCGAATGATCTTGCCTCCCAGTTCCCGTTCGGTCACCCGGGCAGCCAGTGCAATCACCTCACGCAGGGCCTGAATATCAATGCCGGTATGCAGGCCGACCGATTCAAACAAATACACCAGATCTTCGGTGGCGACATTGCCGGTGGCGCCGGGCGCGAATGGGCAACCGCCGAGACCGCCGACCGAAGCATCGAACTTGCGAACGCCGAGATCGCAGGCGGCCCACGCCATTGCTGAAGCCAGACCGCGGGTGTCATGCAGATGGATAAAGAATTTTTCCGCACCGTACTGCTGGATCAGCGGCGCCATGATGTCCTTCATTTGCTGAGGGTTGCCGGCACCAATGGTGTCGGCGATGGCGATCTCGTCACTGCCGGCTTCGATCATCTGCCGGGTCAGATCCAGCGTCACATCCACCGGTGTGGTGCCATCATAGGGGCAGGCAAAGGCGCCGGAGATATAGGTGCGAGTAGCAATGCCATCGGCGCGGGCGGCCTCGATAATGCTGCGGCAACTGTCGATGGCCTGGGCCAGCGACATGTTCAGGTTGCGCTGGTTGAAGGTGTCGGTGGTGGACAGTACCAGGCCGACGGTGCGGTAACCGTTATCGCGGGCCAGCTGGTAACCGCGCAGATTCGGTACCAGCGCGGTGTAGTGGAGGTCGTTGCCCTGCGGCAGGCGCCGGGTCAGTTCGGCGGCATCGGCCATCTGCGGCACCGCCTTCGGGCTGACAAAGCTGACCGGCTCGATGTATTTCAGCCCGGCCGCCACCAACAGCTCGGCCATGCGCGCCTTGTCGTCGGTGGAAACATGCTTTGGCTGATTCTGCAGGCCGTCGCGCAGGCCCACTTCATTGATGATGACGCTGTCTTTCATGCACTGTCCGCGATGCTTCACAGGAGCCGGGATTGTGCCACTGGTGGCGGCTTGCTGCACCCTGCCCTCAAGCCTTTCGGGCATATCAATTATCCGACGCCTCGCTGGCCTGCCTTATTGATGGTGATATGCAATAATCGACGCCTCTGATACGCGTCGGAGCCAGTCCATGCGTGGTCTGACAGTAGTGTTGTTGTTGTGCCTTTCTGCCCAGGTGGTGGCGCTGTGCGAGCGTCCGCTGCGGGTCGCCGCGGAGCACTGGCCGCCCTACGCCGAGCCGGGAGAAGAGGGTTGGCAGGGTATCGATATTGACCATGTCAGGAATCTGATGCGACGCGCGGGCTGCGATGTGGTCTTTATCAATACGCCGATCGAACGCTCCCACCTGATGCTGCAAAAAGGCGAGATCGATATCCTGATGGCGGCCAGCGATGTGCCCGAGAGACACCGCTATGCCCTGTTCAGCAAACCCTATCGCCGAGAAGTGATGGCGGTATTTGCTTTGGCTGGTCGCGAGGACCTGCCCGGCAACTTCCCCGCCCTGCGCGCAAGTGGGCATGTTCTGGTGGCGCCACGCAGCGGCTGGTATGGCGAGGCATTTGCTGCCGTCCGCGGCGATCTGATAGGCAACCACCAGCTGATCGCATTCGACTACACTATTCAGGCTGTATCGATCCTGGCGGCCGGCCGGGCCGATCTGTTGATGGGAGATCCGCAGTCGATCTTGCCCACCGCCAACCGCCTTGGTGTGAAGCTCAGCCAGCGCTGGGTGGCCAATGATGCTCCGGTGCATCTGATGCTGAGCCGCACCAGCCTGACCCCGGCCCATCTGGAGCGTATCAATGCTGCCCTGTTGCCTTGATCATTCCGCTTGCATTCCAGTACAGAGTCTGGCTTTGACTCGCTCGCCGAAACCTCCTGGTTTCGAGGGCTGATTACCGGGGGGACCTGATCCATGTTCGATCTGATTCTGCTGGCGCTTGGCGCTGTGATGTCGATCACTGCCTTCCAGACGCTGTCGATGTATGCCATGTGGTATTACGATCGGCGCAATTTCCCGGATGCCGCTCAGGTGCCGGCGGACAGTAATGAGGTGCTGTTGCTGCCGGGACTTTGGGGAGTATTTACCGAGTGGCTGGCGATCAACGTGCTGGTGATCAGCTATCCGTTGCGGCTGATCCATGACGCCTCGCCGGTACGCACTCGGGTGCAGGGCGAGACCCCCATCATTCTGGTACACGGTTACGGCGGCAACGCCGCCAACTTCCTGACCCTGCAATGGCGCCTGAAGCAACGTGGCTGGGCCAATGTCTATGCGGTCAGCTACACCCCGCCGACCATTGATGCCCGCAAGCTGGCGCAGCAGGTCGCCGACCACGTTAATCGAATTCTCGAGGCTACCGGCGCCGCAAAGGCCCATCTGGTTTGCCACAGCATGGGTGGCCCGCTGACCCGCTACGCCCTGCATCATCTGGGCCTGGCCGGCAAGCTTGACCGGGTGATTACCCTCGGCTCGCCCCACGCCGGTTCCCGTATCGCTGCATTGTTCCCGGCCATGGGCGCCGCTTTCCAGATGCGCTATCACAGCGACTTCCTCAATGAGCTGAATGCGCTTGACCCGACCCCGGGCGGCGCGCAGTTCTATTCGATCTATTCGAACATGGACAATTTTGTCGTGCCGGCCTCCAGCCCGGTACTCGGTGGCAACGCCCGGAATATCCATGTGCCCTGTCTCGGTCACTGCGCCCTGCTCTATGCGCCGTCGGTGCTGGCCCATATCGAGCGCAGCCTGACGGAAAACATTTCTTCAGCAACCAGCGAAACTTGATCTGAGACATGGTTGCGCTGTTATGAAAATCCGATCATGGTATCCACAGACTAAAAATGAAGGAGTGGACCATGAGTACCTTCCAGCCGACAGTGAGCTGGCATCTGCAGCGCGGGGTGGAGTTCGACTACGAACATTACAACCGGGATCATGAGTGGACTTTTCCGGGTGGTGAGGTGGTGCCGGCGTCAGCGTCACCGGGCTATGGTGGCAGCGCCCAGCGGGTCAACCCGGATGAGGCGGTGGTAGCCGCGACAGCCAGCTGCCATATGCTGACTTTCCTCGCCATTGCTGCGAAAGCGAAAAAGAAGGTGATCAGCTATATCGACCGCCCGGAAGGCACGGTCGACAAGAATGCCGACGGCTACATGGCGATTACCAAAATCGTCCTGCATCCGAAGGTGGTATTTGATGAAGAAGTGGATGAGGCGACCCTGAAGCGCTTTCACGATAGTGCCCATCGGCATTGCTTCGTCAGCAACTCACTGAAGACGCCGGTGACGATCGAGCCTGCTTAAGGTTTGATTGGCACGTCTTCATCATGGAGACGTGCATGAACCAGCCACACCTGACGCCGGAGCTGAACCTGCTAGAGGATCAGCTCCGGCGTTTTCTTTTCCGTGATATCGCTTGTAGGAGCGGGGG
>JBECKT010000141.1:0-10463 GCA_040235405.1 Alcanivoracaceae bacterium | reverse complement strand
AGGCTGTAGTTGAGGGAAGAACCTTTAGCGAGAGTGAGGCCAGGGAGAAATTGAGCAAGCGGCTGACCTAAACCGAGAGGTGGTTCTGCTGTAAAGAAGCCAGCCATCACATAGTGCAAAGAAAGGAGAGAGTGGCGGCCACACGGTAGATTAAAATTAAAAATTGAAGATACACGCTTGAACAAGGCGCCAGCTCATTTTTCTCCTAGCGCCTGAACCTTCCTCGACTTGAATATTTTTGTCTCACCCACCTGCCTATAAGCACATTTTATCTTCAAGTCGGATTTATCGATCACATATCTGGAATGCAGCTCTCTTTTACCATCAATAGCGATAGAAAACTCGTAAAACTCTTGTCTGAAGGCATGAAAGGCCTTCTTATAGACAGGTTCGACAGTAATGGTGAACTCTTCCTGTGGCACTCCTGAGCAATGGACGTAATTCTCTGTTACGGCTTTCAGATCAGATGCTGAAATAGTAAATGTTCTATCCGGCGGATCGTACAGGTATTGAAGCAGCACCGATCCTGCCAGGAAGGCCAGAAAGAGGGCTCCATAAGATTTAAAGGGAGGCGTGCAAAACCTGAAGAGAATCACAATGGCGAGAAAAAATGGCAAGGAAGATACAATACCCAGAAATATGGCAACAACAGAAAACTTTGTAGCGAATACAGATACCATGTAGGACGCAGCCCCGCCCCAAAGGACGGAGCCAATTATCCAGAGAACCATGAGAGCGGCTAACTTACGGTTCTTATTCAAACCTGAGTCCCCACTTCTCAAGCACGCCAACTATGGATTTCTTCTGGTCAGAAACCTCAAGCCGCCATTCACCTCCTATATCAAGATGCTTGGGCAGAGCTATATACCACTGTGTCTCCGTGCCGCCTACCTGGTCTGCAGGCAAATTGAATCGACGTCCATCCGGTGAAACGAGCTGAATGCGCAAATCCGATACTCGTGCATGACGAATGGTCGCATAGACGGTGATGCCTTCCCTGTATCCAGCAATGTCCACTTGTATTGGCGACTGCACTCCATAGCCCCGGTTATCCGGAATATTGTAGGGCTGGTTGTTGGTGTACACCCCAGCAGAGATCCCTTTCACTGTAACGGAGACAACTGCTGTCACGGCTTCTTGGCCATCAGACACCGTATAGCTGAATACGTCTCCTCCCACAAATCCAGGCGAGGATATGTACGTCAGAACATTTTCATCCTGCGACACAGATCCATTCGCGGGATTGGTGAATGACGTAATGGTCAGCGGATCCCCGTCAGGGTCTGTATCGTTATTCAATACATCAATGGATACAGACTCTCCTGAAGTGACAGTAACATCGTCATCAGTTGCCACGGGTGCCCGGTTTGGCGATGCGGTTACTGTTATCGCAACTCGGGCTGTAGCTGAGACCAATTCGTCAGATATCGTGTAGTTGAAAGAGTCCTCTCCCACAAAGCCCTGAAAAGGTTCATAAATCAGGACATTGCCAGCTTGTGTGACCGAGCCAGATGCAGGCGAAGAAAAGGAGACAACTGACAGGGTATCATCATCTGGATCTGAGTCATTCGCGAACCTCCTCCTGATTAGGCCATTCTACGGCCCGCTGGGCAGGGTGAAAACCAGCGAGGCAACAATCCCGCTGAACTATACTTCTGTTCTGCTAGGAAGCGCCCGGAACAAGCGACGGAAATGCGCAGGGTGCTGCACCGGCGGTCGACAGATAGGAGGTAAAAATGGAGAAAGACGAGAAAGAATCACCACCAGAGCACCATGTTTTCCGCCTGAGGGAGCTGCTTGAGGGGGGCTCGCCAAAGAAATGTCGCGCACCAGAGGATGATGGCTGGCTGAATGGCCCGCCAGTAGGAAAAGAGGTTCTGTAATGAAGAGCGAGGTTCTTCGCTCAGGCTTTCAGTTTCTGGTCAGCCTGCCTCAGGCGGCAGGTCTGACCGAGCAGGCTGGTCAGAAACAGTGAGCGCGACTGGTCAATCGCGGTAAAAAAACGCAGCCCCACTGGCGAGGAAGTTTTCTCCCAGTATGAAGGCATCAACGCCATCGGAGCAGGTACGAATGCCGATGCCGATACAGTGGTTAGCGGGGATCTTATTGAATGGGCGAACGTGATATTTGTAATGGAGAAGACCCATAAACAGAAGGTCTCCAAGAAATACCGGGACCTACTTAAAGGCAAGAAGTTGGTGTGCCTGGATATTCCTGACAACTACGACCGAATGGATCCTGAGCTTGTTCAACTGCTCAAAAGCAAGGTGGCGAAGCATGTTCACTTCGATGTAGCAAATAGCAGAGGCCGCTAATTACAGCAAACTCCCCACCCAATCCCTCGCCCCATGCACCACCCGCAACACATCCACTCGCGCCTCCTGCTCGGCGATGCGATACAGGATCAGATAGTTGCCAGATACTCGATACCGCACGCCCTGTTCGGCATATCTGGGCACGAGCGGAAAAGCCCGGGGCAGCTCGCCTAGCTCAAGACAGGCGGCGCGCAGCTCCCGGACAAAGGACAGCGCCCGCTGAGGACTATTGAGCGCAATGTAGTCACCTATCTGCTCCAGATCCCTGATAGCAGACGGCTGAAGATGAACGATCACTCCTTGATCTGCTCCCGGTATTTCCTTTCCAGATTGTCGAATACGGCTTCGGCGGGCTGGCCAAGGCCGGCCTCAGCCTCGGCCAGGCTGGTTGCCAAGAGCGCGTCCAGCGTTTCCAGCCGCCGCTCGCGCTCCTGAATCAGGCGCACGCCTTCGCGCAGCACCTCGCTTTTTGAGCCATAGCGGCCGGACTCCACCAACCGGGTGATCAGGGACTCCAGCTGAGGACCCAGTTCGGCGCTGATCATTGGCGGCTCTCCCGCATAAATAGATGGCTCAATCTTGCCTCTGTTTGATAACTGTTATCAAGACTAAAGCGGCATGCCTTAACTCGGGACTTTGAGTAGAAAGAGAATAATTTACACTCAACAGCTGCATCCGGCTGATCTCGGTCAGGCGGGCTGATAGCAACAGGCCGTAGCGAGGGATACTTGCTCGGTCGTTGTAACAGCCTGACGCATTCCGTTCTTGCCCCCCTACAAATATCAGGCCGGGTTTCTGACTGCCAGGTAGTCAATAAGCGGTTGCATATCACCTGCATCAGCTGCCCGCAGGGCGTCAATGTATGATCGCCGCTCCTCGTTATCTGGAATCACATGGAGTTTTCCTGCACTCCACACCAGAGGCTTCTCTTTCATCTCATTAACCAGCACGGCATTGGTAAAAAGCCGGGCGATTCGTCCGTTGCCGTTGGGGAAAGGATGAATCCTTACCAGCCGGTGGTGCAGGCGGGCAGCCAGTTCGATGCGGTTGTATGTTTGGTTCTCAATCCAGTACCTGGCGTCATCCAGCAGCTTTCTGATTTCCACCGGAATATGGAGGGGATCAATGGCGATGTTCTTGAACTTCAATCCTTCAAGCTCGGAGGGGTCCAGCGGTGTGGCCCCGTAGGGCGCGTCAAAACTTTCCATTACTCATCCCACAAGTCGCCGGGCAGGGTTCGCTGGAACTCCTCCGCAAGTCGCTCCACTTCCCGCTCAAAGGTGCGCTTGTCCAGGGCCTGTGCTTCCAGCGCCATATGCGCCTGGGTTTCTGATGCCACAGCCAGCGCCTTTTTTCTGGCCTGCCGGGCGACGATCTGGTCGACCGGCTGGCGAGGACGAAAGGCTATAACAAGGTCACACTGCATCGCATCCGCGGCACGGGCCAGCTGTTGCACGGTAATCCGGCCCTGGCTTTCCATGGCTTCCATCTGCGATATCCGGCCCTTCTTTACCCCCAGCCGCTCGCCCAACTGGGCACCAGTCATGCCCAGCGCGGTTCGCAGGGTGTATATCCAGCCCTTCGGCGGCCGGGGGATACTGATGGACATGCTCTGGTTGGCGATGTCTCGAGCTTGCGAGACAACTACATCTTTCATCTTCATATCGACCTCTGGTCTATATATATACAGACCAATCGCGGCTAGTAGTCTATATATAAATAGACCATTACAAACAATAAGTCCATATATATAAATACTTGATTCCGGCCACAAGCCGATACCGAGACCATGGTTTGGCCATGCCCTGATGCTGAGACATTTTCCTCTGCCTCGGCCTGCTCAGGGTTTGCCCAACACCCCGCCATCAACGACAATAGCGCCCCATTTCAGGCCCCCTCCGGGACCGCCCAGCCAGCAGGAGTGTTTGATGACCGCTGTTACCCGATCCCGTGAACTTGCCAACGCCATCCGGGCGCTGAGTATGGATGCCGTTCAGCAAGCCAACTCCGGTCATCCGGGTGCGCCGATGGGCATGGCGGATATTGCCGAGGTGCTGTGGCGCGGTTTTCTGCGGCACAATCCGGGCAACCCGAACTGGGCCAATCGCGATCGTTTTGTTTTGTCGAACGGCCACGGCTCGATGCTGATTTACAGCCTGCTGCATCTCACTGGTTACGACCTCTCCATTGCTGATCTGAAAAATTTCCGCCAGTTGCACAGCCCCACCGCCGGTCACCCGGAACACCATGAATGCCCCGGCGTGGAAACCACCACTGGCCCGCTCGGTCAGGGCCTTGCCAATGCGGTCGGCATGGCGCTGGCCGAAAAAATGCTGGCCGCGCGTTTTAATCGCGATGGTTTTCCGGTGGTGGATCACCACACCTACACCTTCCTCGGCGATGGCTGCATGATGGAAGGCATTTCCCACGAAGCCTCATCGCTGGCCGGCACGCTTGGCCTTGGCAAGCTGATTGCCTTTTATGACGACAACGGCATTTCCATCGACGGCGAAGTGGAAGGCTGGTTTACCGACGACACCGTCGAGCGTTTCCGCGCGTATGGCTGGCAGGTAATTCCGCATGTGGATGGCCACGATGCCGAAGAAGTGCGCATCGCGCTGGAAACCGCGCGCGCCAACACCTCACAGCCGACGCTGATCTGCTGCCGCACGGTGATCGGTTTCGGCAGCCCGAACAAGCAGGGCAAGGAAGAGTGTCACGGCGCACCGCTAGGTGCCGACGAAATTGCCCTGGCGCGCGAAACCCTTGGCTGGAAACACGGCCCGTTTGAAATCCCTGCCGACATTTACGCTGACTGGAATGCCCGCGAGGCTGGCGATGCTGCTGAAGCCGAGTGGAACAAACTGATGGATGCCTATCAGGCAAAGTTCCCGGCCGAAGGCGCCGAGCTGCGGCGTCGTCTGGCCGGTGAACTGCCGGCGGATTTTGCTGACAAGGCGGATGCCTTTGTTAAAGCCTGTCAGGAAAAAATGGAAAAGGTTGCCACCCGCAAGGCCAGCCAGAACACGCTGGATGCGTTCGGCCCGCTGCTGCCGGAACTGACTGGCGGCTCTGCTGACCTGGGCGGTTCCAACAACACCGTCTGGAAAGGCTGCAAGTCGATCACCGGTGAAGATGCCAACGGCAACTACATTCATTACGGCGTGCGCGAGTTCGGCATGACCGCGATTATGAACGGCATGGTGCTGCACGGCGGCATGCGTCCGTATGGCGGCACCTTCCTGGTGTTTATGGAATACGCGCGCAACGCCGTGCGCATGGCGGCGCTGATGGGCCAGCCGAATATTCTGGTTTACACCCACGACTCGATTGGTCTGGGCGAAGACGGCCCGACCCACCAGCCGATTGAACAGCTGGCCAGCCTGCGCATGACCCCGAACATGCGCACCTGGCGCCCGTGTGACACGGTGGAATCGGCAGTGTCCTGGAAGCAGGCGATTCTGCGCACCGATGGCCCCAGTGCGCTGGTGTTCAGCCGTCAGAACCTGCCGTGCATGAAACGCGATGATGCGCAGCTGGCCGAGATTGCCCGTGGTGGTTATGTGCTGGCACAAACCGGCAGCGGCACGCCGGAGGCGATCATTATTGCCACCGGTTCTGAAGTGGAAATCGCCATGCAGGCCGCCGAGAAACTGGGCGCCCCTCGACCCGATGGCACAAGAGGCAAGAATGTGCGCGTGGTGTCGATGCCGTGTGTAGAAGAGTTTCTGGCGCAGGATCAAAGCTGGCAGGAAACAGTGCTGCCGTCCGCCGTGCGCAATCGCGTTGCCGTGGAAGCGGGCATCAAGGATTACTGGTACCGCTTCGTTGGTCTCGATGGCCGCATTATCGGCATGAGCACCTTCGGTGCTTCGGCGCCGGCGCCGGCCCTGTTCAAACATTTCGGTATCACCGCGGACGCTGTTGCCAGTGCCGTAGAGGAACTGATCTGACGTGAAAATCGCCCTGAATGGCTATGGCCGCATCGGCCGCTCTTTTGTTCGTGCTCTGGTCGAGCGCGAAGCGAGCGGCTGGGTGGCACCGTTTGCCCTGGTGGCGATCAATGATCTCGGCTCTGCAGAAGATCTTTTGTACCTGACCAAATACGATACCGCCCATGGCGTGTTTCTGGAGCAGGTTGAACTGGTGAATGGCCGCCTGCGGGTCGGCAATCACGCGCCGCAATTGCTGCACGAACCGGATCCGGCGCGGCTGCCGTGGAAACAGATGGGCGTCGATCTGGTGCTGGAATGTACCGGCGAGTTTCGCAGCCATAAAGATGCCTCGGAACATCTGCGTGCCGGCGCCGACCGGGTGATGATCGGCGCCGTGCCGTTTGATCATGCCGATGCGCTGATGGTGTGGGGCGTCAATCACGAGGCGCTGCAGGATAACGACCGGGTGCTGTCCGCCACCTCCTGCACGACCCAATGTATTGCCCCGCTGCTGGCCTTGCTGGATCGCGAGTACGGCGTGGAACAGGTGTTGATGAAAGAGATCCATGCCTACACCTCGGATCAGTCGCTGCTGGATCATGTCCATCGCGACCCGCGTCGGGGCAGGGCAGCGGCGCAAAATATTGTGCCGACCACGTCCAGTGCCATCGGCGCGGTGCAGAAAGTGTTGCCGCAACTGGCCGGCCGGATCAGCGGCGATTCGATTCGGGTGCCGACACTGAATGTGGCCATGGTCGATCTGACGCTGGCGTTGCGGCGCACGCCGACCGTGGCCGAAATTGATCAGCTGTTTGAAACCGCCAGCGAAAATCATCCGGAGCTGTTCGGTTACAACACCGAGCAACTGGTGAGCAGTGATTTCAATCATCGTCCGGAGTCGGCGATTTACGACGCCACGCAAACCCGGATTCAGGGCGATCTGGTGCATATCGTCGCCTGGTATGACAACGAATGGGGCTACGCCAACCGATTGCTGGATCTGGTCGATGCTCTGGCACACAACAATCACACAACACTTGATTCGTAATTGAGGACACACCATGACCATCCTGCGGATGACTGATCTGGACCTGAAAGGCAAGCGCGTCCTGATTCGTGAAGATCTCAACGTGCCGGTGAAAGACGGCCGTGTGACCTCGGATATCCGTATTCAGGCGTCCCTGCCGACCATTCGTCACGCCATGCAAGCCGGCGCCCGGGTGATGCTGATGTCGCACCTCGGCCGTCCGGAAGAAGGCGTGTTTGATGATGACGCCTCGCTGCGCCCGGTGGCCGATCACCTCGGCAAACTGCTCGGCCGTGAAGTGCGCCTGATCCGTGATTACCTCGGCGGTGTTGAGGTGGCTGAAGGCGAAGTAGTGCTGTTTGAAAATGTTCGCTTCAACAAGGGCGAGAAGAAAGATAACGAAGAGCTGTCCAAACAATACGCCGCGCTGTGCGACGTGTTTGTCATGGACGCCTTCGGCACTGCCCACCGCGCCCAGGCTTCTACTCACGGTGTGGCGAAGTTCGCGCCGATTGCCTGCGCTGGCCCGCTGCTGTCCGGAGAGCTGGATGCACTCGGCCGTGCCCTCGACAAACCGGAGAAGCCGCTGGTAGCCATTGTTGCCGGCTCGAAAGTATCGACCAAGCTGGAACTGCTCGAATCGCTGGCCGACAAGGTTGACCAGCTGATTGTCGGTGGCGGTATTGCCAACACCTTCCTCGCCGCTGCCGGCAAGCCGGTGGGCAAGTCGCTGTATGAACCGGACCTGCTCGAATCCGCCAAACGTATTGCCGTGAAGGTACAGATTCCGCTGCCGGTGGATGTGGTGGTAGCGAAGGAGTTCGCCGCCAGCGCCACGGCGACGGTGAAGAATGTCGATGACGTTGCCGATGACGACATGATTCTCGATGTCGGCCCGAAAACCGCCCACGTTTTTGCCGCGCTGATGAAAGAAGCGCGCACTATTGTCTGGAATGGCCCGGTCGGCGTGTTCGAGTTTGACCAGTTCGGCAACGGCACCCGAGAGCTGGCCGAAGCCATTGCCGACAGCGATGCCTTCTCGATCGCCGGCGGCGGTGACACGCTGGCAGCGGTAGACAAGTACGGTATTAGCGATAAAGTGTCTTATATCTCCACCGGTGGTGGCGCCTTCCTCGAGTTTCTCGAAGGCAAGGTGTTGCCGGCGGTGGCCATTCTTGAAACACGCGGTCAATAAGGGAGCCTTGTCATGGCACTGATCAGCATGCGCCAACTGCTCGACCACGCGGCCGAATTCGGCTACGGCGTACCGGCTTTCAACGTCAACAATCTGGAGCAGATGCGCGCCATCATGGAAGCGGCGGATCAGACCGACTCGCCGGTGATCGTGCAGGCCAGCGCCGGCGCGCGCAAATATGCCGGCGCGCCGTTTCTGCGCCATCTGATTCTGGCGGCGATTGAGGAATTCCCGCATATCCCGGTGGTGATGCATCAGGATCACGGTACCAGCCCGGCGATTTGCCAGCGCTCGATCCAGCTCGGCTTTTCTTCGGTGATGATGGACGGCTCGCTCGGCGAAGATGGCAAGACGCCGACCGATTACGATTACAACGTCCGCGTTACCCGCACCGTGGTCGACTTTGCCCACGCCTGTGGCGTCTCGGTGGAAGGTGAGTTGGGCTGCCTCGGCTCACTGGAAACCGGCACCGCCGGTGAAGAAGACGGCGTCGGTGCCGAAGGCGTGCTTGATCACAGCCAGCTGCTGACCGACCCTGAAGAAGCCGCGGATTTCGTCAAGAAAACCAAGGTCGATGCGCTGGCCATTGCCATCGGCACCAGCCACGGCGCCTACAAGTTCAGCCGCCCGCCGACTGGCGATATTCTTGCCATTGATCGCATCAAGGCCATCAACGCCCGCATTCCGGATACCCATCTGGTTATGCACGGTTCTTCTTCCGTGCCGCAGGAATGGCTGAAGGTGATCAACGAGTTCGGCGGCGAGATCGGCGAAACCTACGGCGTGCCGGTGGAAGAGATCGTTCAGGGCATCAAGCACGGTGTGCGCAAGGTCAACATCGACACCGACCTGCGTCTGGCCTCGACCGGCGCCATCCGTCGCTTCCTGGCGCAGAACAAGACCGAGTTTGATCCGCGCAAATATCTGGCGGTGGCCACCAAGGCGATGAAGGAAATCTGTCTGGCCCGCTACGAAGCCTTCGGCACCGCTGGCCAGGCCAGCAAGATCAAGGTGCTGTCGCTGGATGCCATGACCGGCCGCTACAGCAAGGGTGAACTGGACCCGCGGGTGAAGTAAGCCCCGAGAGAAGGCTGCAGGAGGGCCGGCTTACGTCGGCTTTATCAATTTTCCGGATAGGCCAAACGATGTCTGACTGGATTGCACCATTTGCCGAGTACTCAGCCGGTGCCATTGAAGCGCTTGGCATCAGCCTGATCGTGCTGATTTCTTTCTATGCACTGTTTCGGGCAGCATGGCAGTTGTTACGCCGCCTGCCGGTTGAGGCAGTGTTCATTGAATTCCGGCAGCAGCTGGGCAGAGGTATTCTGCTCGGCCTGGAATTGCTGATCGCTGCCGATATTATTCACACTGTAGCCGTTGATCTGACACTGGAATCGATCGGCATTCTCGCCGCCGTGGTCGCCATCCGGACCTTCCTCAGTTTTACCCTGGAGGTCGAACTGACCGGGCGTTGGCCCTGGCAGGCCGCACCGGATCAGAGCGGAAACTGATCGGAGTCAATTTCAGCCGTATCGCCCGGTGTATCAGGCTGACATCCGGCGTATAAAGAGTATGTGACTTTCACGGAGCCTGCCTGAAGTGGACGCCCGTCCTTCCGTCATCATTGTTGGCGCCGGCATTGCCGGCCTGACCTGCGCGCTGGCGATGCAGCAGCGCGGGCTGAAACCGATTGTGCTGGAGCAATCCCACGCCTTGAAGGAAATCGGCGCCGGCTTGCAGCTCAGCCCGAACGCCATGTCCGTGTTACGCCAGCTGGGGCTGGAACCGGCGCTGCTGGCAAAGGGCTTCTTGCCGGAAGGCATCCGCAGCGTCAACTGGCGCAGCGGCCAGGAATCGGCGCTGCTGCGGTTTGCTTCGCTGCACTTTCATTCACCCTATTTGCATATCCATCGCGCAGACCTGCAACAGGTGCTGCTGGACGCGGTGCTGGCCAATGATCCGGGCTGCATCCGTACCAGCCAGCATGTTGA
>JBECKT010000139.1:0-4338 GCA_040235405.1 Alcanivoracaceae bacterium | reverse complement strand
CCAGCCATAAAAAAACCGGCCACCAGGGCCGGTTTTTTTATTCCCGATCAGGGCAACAACAATCAGGCGGCAGCCTGACCCATTGCCTTGATCTTCGCGTTCAGGCGGCTCTTGTGGCGAGCAGCCTTATTAACGTGGAATTTACCTTTGCGGGTGGCCTTGTCCAGGACCGATACAGCCGTAGAGTACGCTTGCTGAGCAGACTGCTGGTCACCGGAAGCAATGGCCGCGTTTACCTTCTTCAGGTAGGTCCGCACCATGGAGCGCATGGCTGCATTGTGCTGACGACGCTTCTCCGCCTGACGAGCACGCTTACGCGCTTGCGGTGAGTTGGCCAAGGTCTTGCTCCTATATATCTGGTTAAAGCCGGGGTGGCTTCTGGGTTCAACAATGCGGGAGGGAATCGGGAAAATCCGGGACCCTGCCCGAAAGGCCCGCAACTATGCCGTCGGCCCTTGCGCTTGTCAAGGTGATATCGGGGTTGTGCTGGCGGAGCGAACGGCCATCCGCTACCCTTCGCCGATTATCCGGTCAGATCAGGTCATCATGGCGGCAGAGCAGGGCGCGGAGCAGAAAAAAGGCGGGCTGATGGCGTCCACCCTGGTGGTCAGCAGCATGACCCTGCTGTCGCGCATCCTCGGTCTGATCCGTGATGTGGTGCTGGCCCGCTACCTCGGCGTCTCCGCCGGCACCGATGCCTTCTTTGTTGCCTTCCGTATCCCCAACTTCCTGCGCCGGCTGTTCGCCGAGGGCGCCTTCAATCAGGCCTTTGTGCCGGTGCTGTCCGAGTACCGGACCAATGGCAGCCGGGCCGCGGTCCGCGAGCTGATCAACCGGGTCGCCGGCACCCTCGGCCTGACCCTGTCGCTGGTCACGCTGATCGGCGTGGCCGGGGCGCCAGTGCTGATTACCCTGTTTGCCCCCGGATTCGGCGATGACCCGGTCAAGCGGGCGCTGGCCGTGGAAATGCTGCGGCTGACCTTTCCTTACCTGTTCTTTATTGCCCTGACCGCATTTTCCGGGGCAATCCTCAATACCTGGGGCCGCTTCGCCGTGCCGGCCTTTACCCCGGTGCTGCTGAATATCTCGCTGATCGGCTGCGCCCTGTTCCTGACCCCGTTTTTCTCCGACCAGCGCATGGCGGTGGCACTGGCCTGGGGGGTACTGATTGCCGGCGTTGTCCAGCTGCTGTTCCAACTGCCGTTTCTGGCCCGTATCGGCCTGATGCCGAAACCGCAGGTGAGCTGGCGCGATCCCGGGGTGAAAAAAATTCTTGGCCTGATGGCGCCGGCCATTTTTGGTGTCTCGGTCAGCCAGATCAATCTGCTGCTCGATACCGTGCTGGCCTCGCTGCTGGAAACCGGCTCGGTGACCTGGCTGTACTACTCGGACCGGCTGGTGGAGCTGCCGCTGGGGATCTTTGCCATCGCCATCGGCACGGTGATTCTTCCGTCTCTGTCGAAAAAGCACGCCTCGGCGTCCACCGAAGAATTCTCCCGCACCCTCGACTGGGCCATGCGCATGGTGCTGCTGCTCGGCCTGCCGGCCGGGCTGGCGCTGCTGGTGATGGCAGAGCCGCTGCTGGCGGCACTGTTCCAGTATGGTGAGTTCAGTGCCTTTGATGTGCATCAGGCGTCCATGTCGCTGCAGGCCTACAGTGCCGGGGTGGTGGCCTTTATGCTGATCAAGGTGCTGGCGCCGGGTTATTTTGCCCGTCAGGACACCCGTACGCCGGTGCGGATCGGCATTATCGCCATGGTCGCCAATATGGTCTTCAACCTGCTGCTGGTCTGGCATCTGCGCCATGTCGGGCTGGCCATGGCCACCGCCCTGTCGGCCTGGCTGAATGCCGCGTTGCTGTACCGGGGGCTGAAGGCAGACGGGGTTTACCAGCCGTCGCCGGGTTGGGGGCTGTTTTTTCTGCGATTGATCGGTGGTAGTGCAGCGATGGTGACGACGGTGCTGTGGCTGACCGGGCAAAGCGATCTCTGGCAGACCGGGCTGGCCTGGCAGCGCGGCAGTTTTATTGTTGCTGTGGTTGCCGCCGGCGCACTGGCTTATTTTGCCGGGCTGGCATTACTCGGCCTCAGACCTCGTCACCTCCGGCGCGGGCCCGTATAATCCGGCGCTTGTCGAATCCGAGTGTGCTGATGGAACTGATCCGGGGATTGCACAATCTGCGTCCTGCCCACCGCGGCGGTGTCGCCACCATTGGTAACTTTGATGGCGTACATATTGGCCACCGGCGCATTCTCGATCAGCTGATCGCCGAGGCCCGGGCCAGACAGGTGCCGGCTACGGTGATTCTGTTCGAGCCGCAGCCGGCGGAATTTTTTGCCCCGGCAAAGGCGCCGCCGCGCTTGATGACCCTGCGCGACAAGGTATTGGCGCTGGGTCGGGCCGGTGTCGATCAGGTGCTGTGTTGCCGCTTCGATCAACGGTTTCGCAGCCAGAGTGCCGCGCAGTTCGTTGATAACCTGCTGGTGCAAGGGCTCGGCATTGTCCATCTGGTGGTCGGCGATGACTTCCGCTTCGGTGCCGATCGCTGTGGTGATTTTGCCTATCTGGTCGAGGCCGGTAGCCAGCACGGTTTTAGTGTTGCCGATACGCCGACCTGTGAAATCGCGGCCGAGCGGGTATCAAGCACGCGCATTCGTGCCACGCTGCAAAGCGGCGAGCTGGATCTGGCGGCGGCGCTGCTCGGTCATCCGTATGCGATCAGTGGTCGGGTGCGGCATGGCGACAAACTCGGCCGGCAGCTCGGTGTACCGACCGCCAATCTGGCCATGCGTCGGGTGCAGTCGCCGGTGGCCGGGGTCTATGCGGTGCGGGTCAACGGCGGTGGCTTGCATGGTGCGCCCGGTGTTGCCAATGTCGGCACCCGGCCAACCGTGAATGGCACCGACAACCGGCTGGAAGTGCATTTGCTCGATTTCAGCGGCGATCTGTACAGCCGGCATCTGGAAGTGGAGTTTCTGCACTTTCTGCGGCCGGAGAAAAAATTTGCCGGACTGGAAGCGCTGACCGCAGCGATCCATGCCGATATCGATAACGCGAAAGCGTTGTTCAGCCAATCATGACGGACTGGTATTCATGACCGATTACAAGGCTACGCTGAATCTTCCCGAGACCGGCTTCCCGATGAAAGCGGGGCTGGCCCAGCAGGAGCCTGCGCGCATTGCCCAGTGGCGTGACAAAGATCTGTACCGGAAGATGCGCGAGCAGGCCGCCGGCCGGCCGAAGTTTGTTTTGCATGACGGCCCTCCGTACGCCAACGGCGATATTCATATCGGCCATGCGGTCAACAAGATCCTGAAAGACATGATCGTCAAGTCGCGCGGCTTTAGCGGCTTTGATGCGCCCTATGTGCCGGGCTGGGATTGCCATGGTTTGCCGATCGAACACAAGGTCGAACAGAAAATCGGCAAGGCCGGTCAGAAAGTCGATGCAAAAACATTCCGTGACGAATGCCGTCGTTATGCCGCCAGTCAGGTGGCAGGGCAGAAGGCCGATTTTATCCGTCTCGGCGTGTTCGGCGATTGGGACAACCCCTACCTGACCATGAACTTCGCCTTCGAAGCGAACATCATTCGGGCGCTCGGCAAGATTGTCGATAACGGCCACCTGACCAAAGGCTTCAAGCCGGTGCACTGGTGTCTGGATTGCGCCTCGGCGCTGGCGGAAGCGGAAGTCGAATATCAGGACAAGACCTCGCACGCCATCGATGTCGGTTTCCCGGTGCTGCACGGTTCTGATTTTGCCGTGCGCAGCGGCGTGACTGCAGACAATGTCGAGATCGTGATCTGGACTACTACGCCCTGGACCATTCCGGCAAATATGGCGGTGGCGCTGAACGGCGAGCTCGATTATCTGGTGATCAGTGGCGAGCGTGGTGGTGTGAAACGGCAGCTGCTGGTGGCTGAAGCGCTGGCGGACGATGTCACTGCACGTGCAAAGCTGGATGACGTATCGCGTTCGGCGGTGTTCAAGGGTGCTGCCCTGGAAGGGCTGATGTTGAAACATCCGTTGTACGCTCGTGAGGTGCCGGTGATTCTCGGTGATCATGTCACCACTGATGCCGGTACCGGCTGTGTGCATACAGCGCCGGGTCATGGTCAGGACGACTTTATCGTCGGCCAGAAATACGGTCTCGAAGTGTTCAATCCGGTTCAGGATAACGGCCTGTTTATTGCCGATCTCGCAGTAGTTGGTGGCATGCATGTCAGCAAGGCCAATGAGCCGGTGCTTGAAGCGTTAACTGCGGCCGGTCGACTCATTGCCCATGAAAAAATCCAGCACAGCTATCCGCATTGCTGGCGTCACAAAACGCCGCTGATT
>JBECKT010000042.1:0-4745 GCA_040235405.1 Alcanivoracaceae bacterium | reverse complement strand
ATGACAGGCCCCCGGGCCTCGCATCCTGCTGCTTGAAGACGTTTTGTGCCGTCATCGCCGGGAAGAAGCGCAATGCGAGGCCTTTGTCGTTGTTGAGGTTTCCCGGGACCGTCGGAGCCATGGATGGCGGAGACGAGCTACAGGGGTGAGGCAAGCGTGTTGCGAAGCACTGCTTCGCGCGCAGCCGAACGCCCGGCAGGGCCGGCTCCCGAAGGGATACTCGTGCGTGTCCCGGAAAGCCCTGACAGAGACAGAGGCCGGGGACGGTCACTGCCCAACCAATTAACAGCACGACGCACCCGCCAATCACCCCGAACCAACCCGGTTAGGTTAGAATCGCCGCCTGCATCGAGGGCCCCTGTTTTGATTCTGCTTCCCGACGACACCCTGTTCCCCACCGGTGGCGACCACTATCGCCACTGGCGCGGGCTGGACGACGGCTCGCTGGCCGTTACCCTTGCCACACTGGCCCGGGAAACCCCCGGCCTGATCCTGCTGGTCACCCCGGACCCCGGCCGCGCCCAGCAGCTGCATGACAGCCTGGATTTCTATCTGGCCAACAACCCGGACCTGCCGCTGCGGCTGTTCCCGGACTGGGAAACCCTGCCCTGGGATCTGTTTTCCCCGCATCAGGACATCATCAGCGATCGCATTGAAGTGCTGCATCGGCTGCCCTCGCTGCAACGCGGCATTCTGGTCACCCCGGTCAGCACCCTGATGCAGCGCCTGGCACCGCGCAGCCATATCGACGGCAACAGTTTTGTCCTCAAGGTCGGCCAGCGCTTCGACATGGAAGCGACCCGGTCACGGCTTGCCGGCGCCGGCTATCGGCAGCGCGACAACGTCTATGAACATGGTGAATTCGCCGTGCGCGGCGCCATCATGGATATTTTTCCGATGGGCGCGGAACAGCCATTCCGGATCGAGCTGTTCGATGACGAAATCGAATCGCTGCGCCTGTTCGATCCGGACAGCCAGCGCTCCAGTGAAACGGTGGCGGATATCACCCTGCTGCCAGCGGCAGAGTTCCCGCTCGGCGACGATGGCATCAGCCATTTTCGCAGCGCCTTTCGCGAACGCTTCGATGTCGATCATCGCCACTGCACGCTCTATCAGGATGTTTCCGAAGGCCTGGCCAGCGGCGGTCTGGAATACTACCTGCCATTGTTTTTCGATCAGCTGGCCAGCCTGTTTGATTACCTGCCGAACACTGCGCGGGTCGTGCAGATGGCCGGCTGCGAAGCAGCGGCGGAGCATTTCTGGCAGGAAGCCGGCAATCGCTATGAAAGCCGGCGCCACGATATCCGCCGGCCGATTCTGTCGCCGGTGGAAATTTTCCTGCGCCCGGACGAGCTTAATGCTGGCCTCAAGTCCCGGCCACGGGCGCGCCTGCATGCCGACGAAGGCGTCGCTTTTACGTTTGATCCGCTCCCGGATTTTTCCGTTGACGCCCACAGCGATCAGAATCCGTTTACCCGTGTGCAGACCTTTGCCGCGCAGCATCCCGGCTTGCGGGTGCTGGTCTGCGCCGAAACCGCCGGTCGGCGTGAGGCATTGTTGCCGCTGATGCAAAAAGCCGGCGTGCAGCCACAACTGGCCGACAACTGGCCGGCGTTTCTTGCCAACCCGGCGCTCTGGCAACTTACCGTTGGCGAGCTGGACCGCGGCTTCTGGTCCGCGCGAGACAATATTCTGGTGCTGGCCGAATCACAGCTTTACGGCGAGCGCATCTTGCAGCGTCGGCGCCGCAAAACCTCGGATGCCAGTGCCCCGGAAAATGCGTTCCGTTCGCTCGGCGAACTGACGCCCGGCACACCGGTTGTGCATATTGACCATGGTATCGGCCGCTATCAGGGCCTGACCTATATGCAGATTGATGGCCAGCAGCATGAACTGCTGCTGCTCGAATATGCCGGTGGCGACAAAATCTATGTGCCGGTAGCCAGCCTGCATCTGATCAGCCGTTACGGCGCCGGTGATCCCGAACACGCGCCACTGACCCGACTCGGCTCGGACCAGTGGAGCAAGGCACGCCAGCGCGCCGCCGAAAAAATTCATGACGTGGCTGCCGAACTGCTGAATACCTGGGCCCGACGGGAAGCCAAAAAAGGCCGCTCATTTAAAATTGACGCTGAAGAATACCGGCGTTTCGCCGCCGGTTTTCCGTTCGAGGAAACCCCCGACCAGCAGCAGACCATTGAAGCCGTGCTGGCCGATATGGCCCGCGCCAAACCGATGGACCGGCTGGTGTGCGGCGATGTCGGTTTCGGCAAAACCGAAGTGGCCATGCGCGCCGCCTTCGCCGCAGTACAAAACGGCACCCAGGTCGCGGTGCTGGTGCCCACCACCCTGCTCGCCCAGCAGCATTTCGAAACCTTCAGCGACCGCTTTGCCGATTGGCCGGTTAGCGTCGAAGTGCTGAACCGGTTCCGCAGTGGCAAGGAAAAAACCGATGCCCTCAAACGTCTCAAGGAAGGCAAGGTCGATATTCTGATCGGCACCCATCAGCTGCTGCAGGAAGGCGTCGAGTTCCGCGATCTTGGCCTGATTATTGTCGATGAAGAACACCGCTTCGGCGTGCGCCACAAGGAACGGCTGAAGCAGATGCGCGCCGAGTGCGACATGCTGACCCTGACCGCGACACCGATTCCGCGCACCCTGAATATGTCGCTGGCCGGCCTGCGCGAGATTTCCATTATCGCCACGCCACCGCAGCGCAGGCTGTCGGTAAAAACCTTTGTCCAGCAGCATGACGAACCGCTGGTCAAGGAAGCGATTTTGCGCGAGCTGCTGCGCGGCGGTCAGGTCTATTACCTGCACAACGATATCGACACCATGACCCGCACCGCCAATGGCATTCGCGAGCTGGTGCCGGATGCCCGGGTCGGCATTGCCCACGGCCAGATGCGCGAGCGCGACCTGGAATCGGTGATGTCGGATTTTTATCACCGCCGTTTCAACGTGCTGGTTTGTACCACCATTATTGAAACCGGTATTGATATTCCGTCGGCCAACACCATTATCATTGATCGCGCCGACAAGTTCGGCCTGGCCCAGCTGCATCAGCTGCGCGGCCGGGTTGGTCGCTCGCACCATCAGGCCTATGCCTATCTGATGACGCCGCCACCGAAAGTAATGACCAAAGATGCCGGGAAGCGGCTTGAGGCGATTGAAACCGCCACCGATCTCGGCGCCGGCTTCCAGCTGGCCAGCCACGATCTCGAGATTCGCGGCGCCGGCGAACTGCTCGGCGATGAACAGCACGGCCATATCGAATCGATCGGCTTCTCGCTTTATATGGAAATGCTGGAACAGGCAGTGGAAGCATTGAAGCGCGGCGAGCAGCCGGATGTCGAGCAGCCGCTGTCCGGCGGGCCGGAAGTCAACCTGCGCATTCCGGCGCTGATTCCGGAGGATTACCTGCCCGACGTGTTCACCCGCCTGACCCTGTACAAACGCATTGCCGGCTGTGGCAATGCCGCGGCGCTGCGCGAACTGCAAGTGGAAATGATCGACCGCTTCGGCCTGCTGCCCCAGCAGGTCAAGCACCTGTTCAGCGTCACCGCGCTGCGCCAGCGCGCCGGGAAAATCGGCATTCGCAAGATTGATGCCGGTGGCCAGTGGGGGCGGCTGGAATTCTCCGAGCAAACTGTGGTCAATCCCCTCAGTCTGGTAAAGCTGGTACAGTCGGCACCAAATCGTTACAAGCTGGATGGCGCCACCGCCCTGAAATTTGCCATCAGTGTGGAAACAGCGGACGAAAAAATAGACGCAGTTAACAAATTGCTGGACGTCCTCGCCGGACCCGGCCGCTCCTACGCAAACTCGACCGGAGACACCATGCGCATCGCCCTGCTTGTTCTGCTCTGCAGCCTCAGCCTGCCGACACTGGCAAACCCCTATGCCGATATGAGTGCCCCGGATCTGCGCCGCGCCATCAGTGATATCCCCGCTGTCTTCAAGGAAAACTGGTATCAGATCGAAATTCTGGCGTTCTCGCGCAAGGAGCCGGTCAGCGATGAATACTGGCGACTGGACCAGCAACCGGACCTGAATCGCGATGCCCTGATCAGGCTCGGCAGCGAATCGGCGCAAATCCCGGAACAGGCAGACAATATTGACCGGCAGGCGCTCGGTTATGGCGCCTGGAGAACACTGGAAGGTACGCTGCCGCTGAGCAATACCGCAGCACAAATGAGAAGATCCGGTGATCGCATTCTGGCGCACAAGAGCTGGCGCCAGCCGGTGCGGGAAAGAGCGCATGCGTTTGCCGTGCTGATTGAAGGCGGCAATATGCTGCCGGCGCCAGTGCTGGCACCGGAGTCCGCGTATCCCCCGAACGCCGGGATCGAATCACCCGTGATCGACTCCAGCGGGCAGATTACCACCCTGCCGGAACTGGAACTGGAACAGCAAAGCCTGACCACACTGGAAGCCCGTGAGCTGCAAGGCGCATTACGTTTTCACCTGAGCAGATACCTGCATCTGGAACCGCAGCTCTGGTACGGCAGTGACACTGACGCCGGCCAACGCATCTGGGTCAAAATCGACCAGAACCGCCGCATGCGCAGCGAAGAACTGCATTACCTCGACCATCCCCTGTTTGGCCTGCTGGTGCGGATTACCCCGTGGAAACACCCGGAACAGAAAAAGCTCGACGAGCTGGAAGCCGCTCTCAAAGCCCGCCAAACCCGCTAAGGCACCTCTGAAAAACTGCCCTATCTTTTGTAGGAGCGGCCGATCGG
>JBECKT010000154.1:0-4746 GCA_040235405.1 Alcanivoracaceae bacterium | reverse complement strand
GGCGTGATTGGAATAAAGCCATCCCTCACATGTTGGTACACGGTTTCAACGGTATGCGTCAGGTTGGACATCTCCTCATGACCAAACATCGCGCCAGCGCCCTTGATGGTATGCATCGCCCTGAAGACGCCATGCACATCCACCTCATCAGAGGGCACCCCCACAAGAAGAAGCTCCAGCTCGAGGATTTTCTCGGTGGTTTCACTGATGAATGCGGGCCACAACCGCTCCATAATATCTGTCATTGTGCTTTACTCCGACGGGCGCGCATCAGCGCATCGACCAGCGCTGCGCCGCGACTGGTTTCCATGTCCAGACTCACCACACCTGAGGGCTTGGGCACTACATCATCGGCGCCAAGGCGAACCGCACGCATCAGAATATTTGACATCGGGTAGACCACCGACGACACCACGATAATGGGCGCTATAGTGATCAGCCGGGAGGCGGCCAGAAATGAAAGCCCGTCCATCCTCGGCATCTCGATATCAAGCAAGATCACGTCTATCGCAGACTCGTGAAGTTTCGCCATTGCGTCGATACCATCCTCTGCCTCAGCGACCACAGAGAACCCTTCAACGGTTTCGACAATGCTGCGCAGAATGCTGCGCATCATTGATGAATCATCTACCAGCATCACGCCTACATCAGTGGAAGCAGCTGCTACTGTATTCATGCATACTCCCCCGCGACCGTGCGCCCGGCATCAATCACAGAGATCATTCGGCCATCAATATTGACAATGCCTGTCACCATATCTGCCCCGGAGTTGATCAGGCGATCAATCCTGTCAACTTCAACACTGATGATGTCGTTGGCCTCACGCACCGGCACTGCGATATCGCCATCACGACCTCGAAGCACCACCCAGGCGCCAGCATCAGAAGCAAGGCCAAGGCCCAGCTTTCGGCCAATACTGATGGCCGGAAGAACTTCCCCTGAAATATTCACCACCCCGGTAACCGTGCCGTCTTCGTCATCGGAAATAACATCGGGCGCATGATACTCAGCCACTTTCTGAACCTGATGCAGCGGTATGGCATAGTCATCCTCTGCCACCCGCACATGAAGCATCAGCATGATTTCGCTTTCGACAATCTGCTGCCGGCCGCGCTCTGCCGGCAGCAGACGCCGATACTGGCGCTGCCGGGAGCTACTGAGGATTCCATTGATCCCGAGCATTCCATAGAGCACGTCACCCAGAATCAGCACACCTGATAGTGCTCCATCCTGTTGTTCCACTGGGCGAAACGCCTGCTGGTCAAAGGTCGCAATATCGGTCACCTGATCGACCCGCAAGCCGTAGCGCTCCTGCCCACAGGACACCACAACCAGTTTTTCACCAGCCTTCTGCTCCGGCAGACCAAGCAGACGCGCCAGATTCAGCACCAGCAACAACTCACCACGAATCAGCGCCAGCCCTTCCACTTCCACCGGCGCACCTGGTACCGCCGAGCAACCAGCATGGTCGATTACCTCCAGCACATCGCCAAGCATGATGGCGTAGCTCTCCGCAGCAACGGACACCAGCAGGCACTGGAGAACCTCATGGTCATGCTGGTCAGCACTATTTGCGGCCGCCCTGCCTAGCAGGCCGGATTGGCCGGACGGTACGTCCTGCGGCACCACCAGCCCGGCGATACTGTCAGCATTGAGCAACAGCACACTGGTATCGTTATCAATGAACTCGGCAAGCAGGGAATCAGGTTCGCCCGTTTCGTCGTCCCGCTCGACCCGGCGTAGTGCTGCACTCGCCACTACGGTACGACCGAGAACCTGATCAACTCGCACGGCACAGGGAGCCCGAGCAGCATCCAGCACCAGCAGCTCGGATAAGCCGCCTGCAGGCTGCGGCCCGGTCGCCGGAAACAACACGGTGGCCAGATTAATTAACGGCAGCACCCTGTCATTGATGCTGACCAGACCCTCCAGATACGGCGGAGAAAATGGCAGCGCAGTGACGCCCCCCGGAGACACTACCTGCTGCACTACCGCTGCCGGAAAGGCGAAGCACTGCCCGCCAATCAGGAAGGTTAAACACTCAAGCTGACGATCTTCCTCTGACACGGTTACCCCTCCACCCCTGCCTGACATACCTTCTGCTTCAATCACACTGCAGTCGCTTTCTTCAACAACGCCAAACGTAGAATCGTACGCATATCGACATCATTGGGCGGCTTGGTCAGGTAATGATCACAACCTGCATCCCGGCCCATGCCAAAATCGACTGCCGCGCTTTTGCCGGTCAGCATGACAACGCGCACAGGCCGAATCTGCTTGACCCGCTGGCAGACCTGGTAGCCATCCATGCCTGGCATAACGACATCGAGAAATACCAGGTCATAAAAATCGCTCTGCACCTTGTCGAGGGCGGACTCACCGTCAACGGCAAAGTCCACCTCCAGCGGCATTGTCACCCCTGATATTTCTTCCAGCTTCATTCGCATCAGCTCGCGAATCTGAACGCTGTCGTCAACAACCAGAATACGTAGCTGGTCGGAATAGCTCATGGTTAGCCTCCTTGACTAAGCATCCTCCTGATTGGGTCAGAACGGTTTGAACTCACTGTCGAGACCATTACCCGAGTGCGCGGCAGCCGGTCGTTGTGTGGATGTCGGCGCGGCCACCATTGGCGGCCTGTAACTTTCCGTCATGGATTTAGCACTGCTCTGGCGGGATTCATTTCCGGTCCTGAAGAACGACATCAGCTGCGCCAGCGACTCGGCTTGCGAGCTCATTTCTTCTGCAGTCGAGGCCAACTCCTCGGATGCTGAAGCGTTGCGCTGGGTGATCTGGTCCATCATCCCCATAGCCTTGTTAACCTGATTAACGCCGGAGGATTGCTCGCCGGAAGCGGCTGCCACTTCCTGAACCAGCTCGGCGGTTTTGCGGATCGCCGGGACCAGATCAATCAGCTGCTTGCCTGAGGTCTCGGCGATATGAACGCTGGATTTGGCCAGCTCGCTGATTTCCTTTGCTGCGTTCTGGCTACGGCCCGCCAACTGACGCACCTCCGCCGCCACCACAGCAAATCCACGCCCGTGCTCTCCTGCACGAGCCGCTTCAATCGCAGCGTTCAGTGCCAGCAGATTGGTTTGGTAGGCGATTTCCTCAACAATGCCGGTCTTCTGGGCAATCTGCTTCATCGCCTCAACAGTTTCCTGAACCGAACGGCCACTTTCCTCGGCATCAATCGCACCCTTGACGGCGATCTTTTCCATCTCTTTGCTGTTTTCTGCATTGCGGGTAATCGACGCACTCATTTCTTCGAGGCTGGCGGAAGTTTCTTCCACCGACGCAGCCTGCTCGCTGGTGCCCTGGGAAAGGCTCTGCGAAGCAGACGATACCTGCTGGGCAGCGGCACTGAGTCCACTGGCACCCTGAGTCACCTCGGCAATCATCTGGCGCAGCTTTTCAACCATTCTCGACAAGGCATTACCCAGCACATCACGCTCGCTCTGCGGATCAACTCGCACGGTCAGGTCACCCGCAGCCAGCGCAGTAGCAGCATCAGCCATTCTGTTCAGCGACTGCGACATGCTGTACATGGACGTCTGCAGCTTGCCCATCTCATCCTTGCTGCTGGTGTCGATGCGATCAGACAAATCGCCACGGGCAATGTTGTCTGCCACCCGAACCATTTCATTGAGCGGATTGACGATCGCCCGAACAAGAATGCTGCCAACCCAGACCGCCAGCGCCAGCGATGCCAGAATCAGGGCAATGGTGATGTCGCGTATGGATTCATAGCGACTGACGGCGTGGCCGTACTCGACTTCAGCAACATCTTTCTGCAGGTTGTCCAAAGCATGTACATCTTCTTCCAGTGCCTGGTACAGCTCCTCCATGCCCACCATGACTATCTGTCTGGCCCGGGCGAGATCGTTAGCACGCAATGCCTCAATGGCCGGAATGAGACCCTCACGAACAAAGCGACCTCGGTCCTCGGCAAAGCCATCAGCCAGAACTTTCTCTTCTTCAGTCAGATAGGTATTCATGTACTCGGCCCAGATGTCGCCGATGGCCTTGATATTGGCCTCCACCTGAGCAGTATTCTCGCGGATAACCTCCGCCGTCGGGTTCAGCACCGCCTGATTCAGTTCCAGCCGGTCACTCAGGATCAGCGCGTAGATCTCGTCAATCTCAGCAAGAGCAATCAACCGGTCTTCATAGATGGTTCGGGTTTCCTCATTGCCTTCACTGAGCCCCCACAGACCGAGGAGACCGATGCCGAGCATCATTGAGGACAGAAAACAGAGCACGAAAATAAGCCGTGCCTTGATTGTCAGATTCTTGAACATGGTGCACTCCCCCGTGAGATTTGTTGTTTCCATGCATCGGCGCATTTACGCTGCGGCCATCGCCTCCCCAGAGACGACTTCCTGTTTATCAGGCTGCCCCCCTTCTGGAGCACCTGATCGGAATATATCGACTAATCGACCGGGGTAGCAATATCTTCGTAGTGAGATGGTAGTTATAAATGGCCATTATGTGGCCCAGCCAGCACATCCTTTTCGCTTTGGCCGGTTGACAGCATTGCGGCACTGCCGGAAAATGCGCGGCCTCACTGGCTGGTCCAGCGAGAGCGTAATCAGAAAAAGGCTACATAGCTCAGTTGGTTAGAGCACAGCACTCATAATGCTGGGGTCGGTGGTTCAAATCCACCTGTAGCCACCATCCCCTTCAGCCACTCCCCTGCGACACCATTTGTCGTATCCTGTCCGGACACTTGAACCTGACAAGGAC
>JBECKT010000136.1:0-6860 GCA_040235405.1 Alcanivoracaceae bacterium | reverse complement strand
CCGGCGCGCACCTGCTCGGCCAATGCCTTCGCCTTCGGCAACAGACGCTCGAAGTAAAACCGGCCGGTGATCAGCTTGGCGGACTGCAGCGGCTGATCAGGATTCTGCGCCGCCACCGCCATCATCCGCGCCCACAACCAGGCGTAAACCACATAGCCGAACACATCCAGGTATTCGCAGGCAGAGGCATTGATCGCGTTCGGATCCTTGCCGGCCTGAGCCAGCAGGTCAGCGGTCAGCGACTCAAGCAAATCAAGTGATTCAGCCAGCTGATCGAGCTGCTGGCCAATCGCGGCGACATTACGGCTGGCGGCCAACCACGCGCGCGCATCAGCAAGGAATGCCTGCACCGACTTGCCGCCGTTGCGGGCCACTTTACGGCCGGCCAGATCCAGCGCCTGAATACCGTTGGTGCCTTCGTAAATCTGGGCAATACGGGCATCACGGACAAACTGCTCCATGCCCCACTCACGGATATAACCATGGCCGCCGAATACCTGCTGGCCAATTACGCAGGTTTCCAGACCACGATCCGTGAAAAAAGCCTTGGCCACCGGTGTCAGCAGCGCCACACGGTCTGCCGCTTTGGCTGTTGCCGCAGCATCTGCGCCGAACTTGACGGTATCGAGCTGCAGGCCGAGATAGGCTGCCAATGCCCGACCGCCTTCGTTCAGCGCCCGCATGGTCAGCAGCATTCGGCGCACGTCGCCATGGTGAATAATCGGGTCCGCATTACCACCAGCATTCTTGACACCATCGGCAGCACGGCCCTGCAGGCGATCTTTTGCGTACGCCACGGCGCTCTGGTAACTCGCCTCTCCGAGGCCCGTGCCCTGCAAACCGATCGACAGACGCTCGTAGTTCATCATGGTGAACATGGCGGCGAGGCCCTGATTTTCCTCGCCAACCAGCCAGCCTTTGGCGTCGTCAAAGTTCAGCACGCAGGTGGCAGAGCCCTTGATGCCCATCTTGTGCTCGATCGAGCCGCACTTGACGCCGTTACGCTCACCGACATTGCCGCTGGCATCGGGCAGGAACTTCGGCACCAGAAACAGGGAAATACCTTTCGAACCTTCCGGTGCGCCAGGCAGTTTCGCCAGTACCAGATGAATGATGTTGCTGGTCAGATCGTGCTCGCCACCGGTGATAAAAATCTTGGTGCCGGAAACCTGGAAGCTGCCATCGCCATTCGGTACCGCTTTGGTACGCAGGATGCCAAGATCGGTACCACAATGCGGCTCGGTCAGGCACATGGTGCCGGCCCATTCACCGCTGTATATCTTCGGCAGGTACAGGTCCTTCAGCTCGTCACTGGCGTGCGCATCCAGACACAGGGTGGCGCCATTGGATAGCAGCGGATACAGGGCGAATGACGAGTTGGCGGCATGAATCATTTCTTCGAACAGCACCGACAGGCTCTTCGGCATGCCCTGGCCACCATAGGCCGGGTTGCCGGCCAGCGCGGTCCAGCCATTTTCAGCAAAGGTCTTGTAGGCTTCCCTGAAGCCCTTCGGCGCGGTCACCACGCCATCATTCCACTGGCAACCTTCTTCATCGCCGGAACGGTTCAGCGGCAACAGCAGTCCTTCAACCATCTTGCCGGCTTCTTCCAGAATGGCGTCGGCGAGATCGCGGGTGACTTCCGCCGTTGCCGGCATCGACGCCCACAGCTTCTCGGCTTCGAAAACATCATTCAGGACAAAACGCATATCGTCGAGCGGTGCTTTATAAGTCGCCATGCTGTTCTCCATGTTTTGCACCACAACTGCGGTGCACGACATTGGCAAGGTGTGGATCAGAACGCGAAGTGCGCTTCGTCCAGCTCCATAATGCACTCCAGACCACCCTCGATGGCCAGCTTGTGGCTGGCGGTACGCGGCAGCAGGCGCTTGAAGTAGAAGCGTGCAGTGCTGATTTTTGCCTTGTAGAAATCCTCGTCGCCCTTGCCGGCGGCCAGCGCCTCCTGAGCCACGCTGGCCATCTGTGCCCACAGGTAGCCGGTGACCACATAGCCGGAATACATCAGGTAGTCCACCGCTGCAGCGCCGACATTTTCCGGGTTCTGCATGGCTTTCATACCGATCGCCATGGTCATGTCGGACCATTCCTTGTTCAGGCTGACCAGCGGCGCTACAAACTCCTGCAGCTCGGCCTTGTCAGCATTGGCTTCGCAGAATTTGTGCATCAGTTTGGTAAAGCGACGCAGGGATGCGCCCTGGGTCTGCAGCACTTTACGGCCGAGCAGGTCCAGCGCCTGAATACCGGTGGTGCCTTCGTACAGGGTGGAGATACGGGCATCACGCACGTTTTGCTCCATGCCCCACTCACGGATAAAGCCGTGACCACCATAGATCTGCACGCCATGGTTGGCAGCCTCCAGACCAACTTCGGTCAGGAACGCCTTGGCAATCGGCGTGATAAACGCCATCAGCTCATCCGCTTCCTTACGCTCCTCTTCGGTCTTGGCCAACTTGACGGTGTCACCCATCATCGATGCCCAGTAAACCAGCGCACGGCCACCCTCAGCGAACGCCTTGGTGGTCAGCAGCATGCGGCGCACGTCCGGGTGCACGATAATCGGATCGGCCGGGCCGTTCGGATTTTTCGGGCCGGACAAGGCGCGCATGGCGAGCCGCTCGCGAGCATAACGCAGGCCACCCTGGAAGCCGGCTTCGGCATGGGCCACCCCCTGAATCGCAGTACCCAGACGGGCAAAGTTCATAAAGGTGAACATGCAGTTCAGACCGCGGTTTTCCGGGCCGATCAGGAAACCGGTGGCACCGTCAAAATTCATCACGCAGGTGGCCGATGCCTTGATGCCCATCTTGTGCTCGATGGAACCACAGGTTACGCCGTTATGTGCACCCGGTGCACCGTCTGCACCAACCATAAACTTCGGCACGATAAACAGGGAGATGCCCTTGGTGCCTTCCGGCGCGCCCGGCAAACGAGCCAGTACGATGTGGACGATGTTGTCGGCCATATCGTGCTCACCGGCGGAAATGAAAATCTTGGTACCGGTAATCTTGTAGCTGCCGTCTGCCTGCGGCTCCGCTTTGGTTTTCAGCAAACCAAGATCAGAACCACAGTGCGGCTCGGTCAAACACATGGTGCCGGTCCACTCGCCACTGATCAGTCTGGGCAGATAGGTGTTCTGCTGCTCCTCGGTGCCGTGTTCTTCGATGGTGGCCACGGCGCCATGGGACAGGCCCGGGTACATGCTCCAGGACCAGTTGGCGGTGCCGATCATTTCAGTAATGGCGATACCGGCAGAGCCGGGCAGCCCCTGACCACCAAACTTCTCGTCACCACCCATGGCCGGCCAGCCACCTTCAACATACTTGGCGTAGGCTTCCTTGAAGCCCTTTGGCGTGGTGACAACGCCGTCACGCCACTGGCAGCCTTCCTCGTCACCGGAGCGGTTCAGCGGAGCCAGCTCGTTCTCGGAAAACCTGGCGCCTTCCTCGAGGAATGCATTGATCAACTCGCTGTTCACTTCATCCAGACCCAGCTTCTGATAGTGGCCATCCAGGCCCAGCACTTCGTTCAGGATAAAACGCATGTCGCGCACGGGAGCTTTGTATTGAGTCATGATCCACCTCCAGAAATGGGTCGCCAGCACCGCTGATATGTTGTTCGGGAGCCGGAATCGGGGGGCAAGTCTAGCGCCACCGTGCCGGCAGTCCCAGCACGTTGCGTGACCACAGGGTCAAACGACCTTTTGCATCTTGTTTCGTGGCATAATCCGGCCACTCTCGTGAACAGGCGGTAAAAAGGAGCCTGCACCATGCTCGACAAGGAATTGCTGGAAATTCTGGTTTGCCCGGTCAGCAAAGCACCGCTGATCTGGCGCGAGGACGCCAATGAGTTGGTCTGCAAGGCCAGCGGTCTGGCCTACCCGATCCGTGATGGCATCCCGGTGCTGCTCGAAGAGGAAGCACGCAGTCTGTCCGACGAGGAACTGCGAGGCCTGTGAGGTACGCCCTGCTAATGCTGCTGCTGGCGGCGCTGCCGCTCTGCGCTGAAGTCGCTCCGGCCACCGGGCCAGCAGTTGAAGGTGCCGATGCGGGCGATAACGAGGCAACACAACGATATAACGACTGTCTGCTCGAAGCGCTGCGCAGGGCGCCACCGGATGCCTCGGCATCAACCGTCATCCTCTGGTGTGACCCGGGCTCACAGACCCAGCAGCAACGCAACGAGCATGCCTTGCGCGGCCGACTGGCATTGGAAAAAATCAGCCAGCACAACCCTTTTGTGCTGACTCCGCACCGGCGTAACTATCTGCTGCCGTTCAGCTACTGGAGCAATCCGCGCAGCAACAACCCGCAGATTGCTGATGAAGACCTGCAGAATCAGGAAGTGAAGTTTCAGGTGTCACTGAAAACGCCGCTACTTGACGATTTCTGGTATGACGCAACGCTGTACTTCTCTGTCACTGCGGTGTCCTGGTGGCAACTGTACAATCAGGACCGTTCCCGACCGTTCCGGGAAACCAACTATGAACCGGAGCTGTTTGTTGCCCGTCCGGTAAACTGGCAATTCGGCCCGATAGATTCGGAACTGATCACGTTTGGTTACTGGCACCAGTCCAACGGTCGTGACGTGCCGGTATCACGCAGCTGGGACCGCCTGTTTGTCAGCTATGTTTTTCGTACCGGCAGCTGGTATGTTTCACTGAAACCCTGGTGGCGGATTCCCGAGGATGACGACTACCCGATAACCAGCCCGAAGCGCGATGACAATCCGGATATCGAACGCTATCTCGGCCATTTCGACCTGAATATCATCAAGCCGATGGGCAATCATGTGCTGGAACTGCTACTACGCAACAACCTGCGTACGCATGAAAACAAGGGCAGTGCCCAGATTGACTATTCCTTCCCGATCAACAGCCGCTTCAAAGGGCTGTTGCAGGGATTCACCGGTTATGGCGACTCCCTGATCAACTACAACGATTATGAAAACCGGATCTCGGTCGGCATCTTGCTGACGGATACCTTCTGATCAATACCAGACACTGAACAGCAGCTGGCTGACCAGTGCAGAAAAGCCGTACAACGGTTCTTCCCCGGCCACCGGCACGGCAACCCGGATATCGCGAAAATCATCATACTCGAAACGATAATGATCCAGCGACAGTCGCACCAGAAAACGGTCTGCGTGCTTCCAGCGCCCTTTGAAAAAAGTATAGCCAGCCGCCACACCAAATGACGTGGAAGTAAAAGTGCTCAGCTCCTTGTCACGGGCAAGGAAGTTCTGGGCATCCTGAAACGGGAAAAGATCGCTGTAGAAATCTGCGGCGGTCTGGTCGTAGTAGCGGACGCGAAATTCAAGCTCCCACTTTTCCTGCCAGGGTTGCACCAGCACCAGCCCCCAGTCACGAGACCCCACGCCCCAACTGTCCGAGTACCAACGGTGCTCAAAGTGCAGACCGGCACGCCAGGGCAGATAGTAACTGGCCCGAATTGCCGTTGCCTCACTGCTGCGAGTCTCCGGGTAAACTTCGGACTGAAAAGAGTAACCACTACCAAACCGATAGCGCACCGAGCGGTACGGATTATTCAGATAGCCCTCATCACTGACGAACTCGTGACTGAACGCCATGAGCAAGTTACGCGTTAGCACCTGCGTTACACCAATGCGATACTGCTGCCGCATGGCCTCTTCTTCAAAACCCGGATCATCGCTGCGACGTACGGTGTCATCTCCACGGGCATAGCCAAGGCTAAGCGTGGTCAGATCGCCAAAGAAATCCTGACTGGCACCGAAACTGATATTGCGGGCGGAATAATCGCTTTCATCACTCTGCGTCCATTTAAGCGAGTAGATCGCCTTGCCGGCCAGATAATCGGTGCCGAAGGAATATTCATCACGCTCTTCGGTGTAGGGGCTGGCGGTGGTGACAACATCAATGGACGCTGCGGACACCTTGTCCGCATAGTAATTGGCGCTGAAGGAAACACGCTCGGCAATATTCTTGCGCACCAGTATTGACGGGCCATCAATGGTCATACCGCCACCTTCGTAGCGGTGATAAAGGGCGTCAGCGCGCTCCTCGGGTAATACCGCAGCATTCGCCCAGACCGGCAGCAAAAGCAGTACGAACAAACTTTTCAGTTGCATCCGCAACCACCCCCACTACCACCTTCCGCGCCGCGGGCGCCTTCACGGGCCTGATGCACATGATGCTGATAGGCCGATGATGCCGGATGACGATCCATCGCCATCACCGGGTCTGCCAACCGCGCCCGCTCATAGGGTTTGATCCAGGGCCTGGGCGCGCAGCCTGCGCTCAACAGGCAAATCAGCAGCAGGGTGATTCTCATTCCAGCACCAGCGCCTTGATCTGGTCGCGATACATATCCTCGAACCCGGGCCGGTAAGCCCGATGCAGATGGCGCAGATTGCCGTCGCGATCAATCAGAATCGTTGTTGGCATGGCATCGACGTTGTACAGCTTGCTGACACTGCCGGACGGATCAAACAGGATCGGGAAGCTGACCGGGATTTGCGCCAACAGTTTCTCCGCCAGCGCCTGCTTCTCATCGACGTTGATGCCGAGAAGGGTAAATCCGTAATCGACATATTCTTTATGAATGGCTTCCAGATGCGGCATTTCCTGACGACAGGGGCCACACCAGGATGCCCAGAAATTAATCATTACTACCTGACCCTGAAGCTCGGACAGACGGACGTTTTTTCCATCCTTGCTCTTCAGGGTGAAATCCGGTGCAGGACCAGACACGTCAGCGGCAAGCACCGCTGCGCTGAACACCAGGGTCGCCGCCATCATTACCACACTCTTCACCACTTCACGCCACATCCGCTCTCTCCTGTCACTCAAAACCCCGTAGGAG
>JBECKT010000108.1:0-5426 GCA_040235405.1 Alcanivoracaceae bacterium | reverse complement strand
CGGTCAAGGCACTTCATGGTCTGGAATATCGGGTGATTGCGGCCGGGGACTCCTACAACGACACCACCATGCTGGCGGAAGCGGATGTTGGCATTCTGTTCCATGCACCACAGAACGTGATTGATGAGTTTCCACAGTTTACGGCGGTGCATTCTTACGATGATCTGAAAAAGGAAATCATCAAGGCCAGTGTTCGCGATATTCCGGCCTGATTGATCCCGGCGGGTCCGTCCGGTCAGGTGCCGGATTCGCTGCTCGCCATCATGGCTATGCGGTAGCCGGCTCCGGCCACCGTTTCGATCACCTGGGCGCCAGCGCCTGCCTGCTCCAGTTTTTTTCGCAATCGGTAAATCAGCACGGTCACGGTTTCCTCACTGGTGGTGTCGGTCGGTGGGGAGATTGCACCGGCCAGTTGCCGGCGACTGCGCAGATTGCCCTGGGCGCGAAGCAGGTCCTGCAGCAGATCCCGCTCGCTGCGAGTGACATTGATGATGGCACCCTGCGGTCCGCCAATGCGGTACTGGTCTGGCAGTAGCTGCCAGTCGCCAAAGCTCAGTGACGGGCTGGCACTGCGCAGCTCGGCGCCAAGCCGTTCTCGCTGCCGGCGAAGAAAATTGCGAATGCGGAATTCCAGCTCACGAGCGTTGAAGGGTTTGACGATGTAGTCGTCGGCACCGGCTTCCAGTGCCTGTAACCGGCTATGCTCGTCACAACGCCCGGATACCACGAACACGGGAGCTCCCTGTTCGCATGCGAGCTCCCGTAAAAGATTCAGGCCATCGCCGTCGGGCAGATTCAAATCGAGCAGTAGCAGGTCAATGCTATGTTCGCTGCTGAGCTGACGGAAGCTGGCAATATCCTCCGCCTCTATTACCTGATAATGCATCAGTGAGAGGAAGTCGCGCAGCACTGAGCGCAGCGCGCGATCATCTTCCAGTACCAGAATTCGTGCGGATTTCAGGTTACTCATTTTCCGTATTCCTGTGGTTGGTCAGGGGAGGAAAACACACAGTAAAGGTGCTTCCGGATCCGGGGTTGCTGTCAATATCCAGCTTGCCGTTATGCAGGCGGGTGATCCGGTCGACCAGATACAGGCCAAGACCCATGCCGGGAATATCTGTCGCTGTCGTCGTGCGGAAATATTTTTCCGGCACCTGCAGGCGTTCCTCCTCGGTCATGCCGCGCCCAAAGTCGCGCACCCGGATGCAGATGGAGTTGTCAGCCTGTCGGTAGGCGGACACCTCAATACGGGAGTCTGTCGGCGAGTATTTCACAGCGTTATCGAGGATGTTGTTAAGCAGGGTGGCAAGCAGTTCCCGGTCGCCCTGAATAACAAGGTCCTCGCTGCAATCAACGCTCAGTGTATGGCGGCCGGCGGAAACCATTTCGGCGTAGTGAACCCCTTGACGAACAATGTCGGCGACTGACACGAAAGCGGCATTGCTGCGCCAGACTACACTGTCGAGCTTGTCCTCTCGCAGTGCCTGATTGATCAGTGAGGCCATACGTTCACTGGCCTGCTGGATACGGTCACAGTTGGTGACGGCATGCACATCGGGCGTTCTCGGATCAGCGCGGATCATGTCCGCTGCCATCTGGATGACCGATAGTGGCGTGCGGAATTCGTGCGCCACCATGCGCAGGAAGCGTTTCTGCTCCAGTGATAATCGCCTCTCCTCGTCAAGTGCAACGGCAAGGCGATCGCGGACCTTTTCCAGTGCCGTCGCGTTCTGGTGGCTGATATTGAGCTGTTCGGCCAGACTGCGGTTTGCCTGATCAAGCTGCTGAGTGCGTTGCTCGACCAGATATTCCAGTTTGCGTTCCGATTGCTGCACGGTGTGCAGCGCCGCATCACGGGCCTTTTTCATGGCTCTATCGAGCTGCGCATATTTGGCCGCCAGAGCAATAAACATGACCGCGACATGCAGCAGCATAAGAATCGAGAAGTTATTTTCTGACAGGGTGTTCGGAGCGGTTGCACCGAAAACCCAGATAAAACGTACCAGCAGGCCAAGACCGATGACGGCAAAAGCCGCGCTATAGGGGTAGGCGACTGCACCTATCCGGCGACGCATGGCGAACGTGGTCACGGGAATAGCGACGCCTAACAGGCCAATGAGCAGCCAATAGAACAGGATGCTGACACTGTCATGGCCGGCCAGCATCGGGACAAAACCGAGGGCGGCAAGTGTCAGGCTGCCACGCACCAGCCATCTGTTACTGCGTGGATAATGTCTGCGCAGCTCGGTAATCTCGCTGAACATCAGTGTCATGGCGATCAGTCCGACGCTCTGGAAGATGATCTGCAGCCACTCAAGATGGAGCGCATCGTGCGGGCGCAGGATCAGGTGGATGACGCCCTCCAGCTGCACCACGATGAAGGTGAATGCAGCGATATAAAAAAAGAAATACAGATACAGCCGCTGTTTCAGCATGAACAGGAAGAACAGGCTGAGGCTGCAGAGCAGGGTGCCGGTGGCGAGAAGCAGGCCGAACAGCAGCATTTCGCCGGCGCTGACATCAAAAAAGTTGCTGGTCCGCCACAGTTTCGGTTGTAGCGCGATGCTGCTGGTGCTGTCGATTTTCAGAAAGTACCTGGTTTCGCCGCTTCCGCTGGTGTCGAGATAAAACACGGAATGACGCCAGAGTAGCTCGCGTCCCTGCCAGGGGGTACGGTCACCTTGTGTGCCAAGATCGCTGAGCTCACCCTGCCGCAGACTGAACAGTTGAACCTGATCGAGGAATGCCGGAGCGACACTGAGTAGCCAGTAGTTGTCGGCGAGACCCTGATGGCGAATTGCAAAAGTGATCCAGACAATATCGCGGGTGTAGCCGAAACTGGGAAAGTCTCTGGCCGGGGAAAAGCGGCCCTGCTGATGTAGCCGGACAATGCTGTCGATATTGAGTGAGGCGCTGCTGTCCCGGTACCAGCTGAGGTGTCCTTTGAGTGTGGGCGGCGGGCGGTCGCTGTGGAGGGTGATTGGCTCTGCAGCACTGGCATGCCAGCCAGCCATCAGCAACATCAACACCAGTGTCGATGTCAGCAGCTTGAGGGCGGCATATCGGGCAGACATCGATGGCATGGTGAGTGGCGGTGCCTGTTGCTGGTGGATGATGGCATTATTGTATCGCCGGCCACCCCACCATGACAGAAGCCGAATAGAAAAGGGGCCCGGAGGCCCCTTTTCCCGATCCCGGCAGTGCTGCTGATTACGGCAGCAGGTGCTTCACGGCATCACGCTCTTCCGCCAGTTCCTGCTCGGTGGCCTTCATGCGCTCGCGCGAGAACTCGTTGACCTCCAGACCCTGAACGATCTCCCAGTCGCCGTTCTTGCAGACGCACGGGAACGAGTAAATCAGGCCTTCCTGAATGCCATAGGAGCCATCGCTGTAGATGCCCATGGACACCCAGTCGCCTTCGGCGGTGCCCAGTGCCCAGCTGCGCATGTGATCGACCGCAGCGTTGGCGGCAGAGGCGGCAGAGGAGGCGCCACGGGCCTTGATGATGGCGGCGCCGCGCTGCTGCACTTCCGGGATGTAGGTTTTCGCGTACCAGTCGGCATCGATCTGGTCCACGGCAACCTTGCCATCCACCAGGCAGTGGTGCAGGTCCGGATACTGGGTGCTGGAGTGGTTGCCCCAGATGGTCATTTTCTTGACGTCGTTGATGCTCTTGCCAAGCCTGGTGGCCAGTTGTGCCATGCCACGGTTGTGGTCCAGGCGGGTCATGGCGGTGAACTGACGCGGGTTGATGTCCGGCGCGTTGCGCTGGGCGATCAGAGCGTTGGTGTTGGCCGGGTTGCCCACTACCAGCACCTTGATGTTGCGGCTGGCGACATCGTTGATGGCCTTGCCCTGAACCGAGAAGATCGCCGCGTTGGCTTCCAGCAGGTCTTTACGCTCCATGCCCGGGCCACGCGGACGGGCGCCGACCAGCAGGGCGTAATCAGCGTCCTTGAACGCCACTTTCGGATCATCGCTCTGAACGATGCCGGCGAGCAGCGGGAAGGCGCAGTCTTCAAGCTCCATGGCCACGCCTTTCAGCGCTTCCAGAGCCGGAGTGATTTCCAGCAGCTGCAGGATGACCGGCTGATCCGGGCCAAGCATGGAACCGGAGGCAATACGGAACAGCAGGGAGTAGCTGATCTGGCCGGCGGCACCGGTAACAGTTACGCGAACTGGAGCTTTCATGAGGATCTCCTGGGTGAAATCGCTTGTGGCGGTTGAGTTTCCGGGCCCGCTGGTTGGCGCTGGCCGGTTAAGCGGGCGGCATTATAAAGAAGGCAGCGCCGGATGGCACTGCCCGTATCGTTGATCAGCCGAGCGCTTTCTCGCCGGCTTCAAGGGTCTGGAAAATCAGGGTATTGATGGTCATCGGGCCGACGCCGCCTGGTACCGGGGTCCAGGCGCTGACCCGATCCTTCAGCGGCGCCAGTTCAATATCGCCGACGCCGCCCGGATGATAGCCGGCGTCGACCACCACGGCGCCATCCCTGATCCAGTCGGCCTTGATAAACTCCGGCTTGCCGACGGCACCGACGACGATATCGGCGCGGCGGATATGCTCGGCAAGGTCCTTCGTGCGGCTGTGGCAAATGGTGACGGTGGCATTGGCGCCGAGCAGCAGCATCGCCATCGGCTTGCCGAGAATGGCGCTGCGGCCGACCACCACGGCATGCTTGCCGGCCAGTTCGATGTTGTAGTGCTCCAGCAGACGCATGATGCCTTTCGGGGTGGCGCTGCCATAGGCAGCCTCGCCCATGCTCATCCGGCCGAAACCGAGGCAGGTGACGCCATCGACATCCTTTTCCAGCGCAATGGCATCGAAGCAGGCGCGCTCGTCAATCTGCTCCGGCACCGGGTGCTGCAGCAGGATGCCATGCACGTCCTGGTTATTGTTGAGCTCGTGGATAACGGCGAGCAGCTCCGCGGTGCTGGTTTGTTCCGGCAGCTCGATACGGCGGGAGCCCAGGCCGACCCGCTCGCAGGCGTTGCCCTTCATCTTGACGTAGGTGGCGGACGCAGGGTCGGCGCCAACCAGAATGGTGGCCAGGATCGGCGTGCGGCCATCACCCCTGGCCTTGAGCCTGTCGACCCGGCCGCGCATCTCGCTTTCGAACTGCTGGGCCAGGGCTTTGCCATCGAGAATCAGGGCCGTCATGCGCTCTCCGCGTGTCATCAGGGGGTCGGTACCGGCTCCGGGCCGGTGGGGCGCGCGATTTTCGCACGCTGCGGCGGCCGGCGCAAAAGCACGCAAGCAGTCTGATATGGCGGGCTTTTTCGTTGACGTTCCTTTTCATTGACGCTCCAGAGGGCCGCGAGTAATATGCCGCCTCGCTCGAGCTGCTAGCCCGGGGTGTAGCGCAGTCTGGTAGCGCGCCTGCTTTGGGAGCAGGATGTCGGGGGTTCGAATCCCTCCACCCCGA
>JBECKT010000127.1:0-18909 GCA_040235405.1 Alcanivoracaceae bacterium | reverse complement strand
TCGCGGGCGGCATTGATGATCTTGTCATCGATATCGGTGATATTGCGGGCATAGACCACATGCTCTGCGCCGTAAAGACGACGCAGCAGCCGGAACAGCAGGTCAAACACCACCACCGGCCGGGCATTGCCGATGTGCACGTAGTTGTACACGGTCGGGCCGCACACATACATGGTCACCCGGTTCGGATCGAGCGGGGTGAAGACTTCCTTCTTGCCGGACAGGGTGTTGTGAATCTGCAGGGACATTATTTTTTACCGTAGAGCTGATCCGGGCTGATCAGCGGAGATTTATCCAGTTCTACTTTGTCGCCGTCGACGCGCCAGAAGAAACAGTCGCGCCGGCCGGTGTGGCAGGCCGGGCCAGTCTGGTCGACATCCAGCAACAGGGTGTCGCCGTCGCAATCGATGCGCAGGCTTTTCAGAATCTGGGTCTGACCGGAGGATTCGCCCTTGCGCCACAGGCCGCCACGGGAGCGCGAGTAATAACACACTCGACCGGTGGCGAGGGTTTCCTCGATGGCGGTGCGGTTCATCCACGCCATCATTAACACCTCGCCGCTGTCATGCTGGCGGGCGATCGCCGGCACCAGACCGGCATCGTTGTAGCGCAGGTTATCCAGCGCCGTGTTAAGGGCGACGCGGAAGCCGCTGGCTTGCTGCTCGTTGTCCTTGAACATGGCGCGGTCCTGTCGGTTAGCGTGGCATCCGGGTCTGGTCCTTCAACAGCGCAATGGCTGCTGCCAGTGCCATGACCTCGGTGTCCTGGCTGCCAAGGCGACGAATGGCCACCTGGCCCTCTGCGGCTTCCTTCTCGCCCAGCACCAGAATCACCGGCACTTTGGATCTGGAGTGCTCGCGCACCTTGTAGCCGATTTTTTCGTTGCGCAGATCCAGCTCGTTGATCACGCCGGCATCGGTCAGTGCCTGTGACACCTTGCTGGCATAGTCGTCCACCGCATTGGTAATGGTGGCGACGACCACCGGCAGCGGCGACAGCCACAGCGGCAGATAACCGGCGGTGGACTCGATCACGATACCAAGGAAGCGCTCCAGCGAGCCGAGCACGGCGCGGTGCAACATCACCGGGCGATGGCGTGCGGAGTCCTCGCCCACGTATTCGGCATCAAGGCGTTCCGGCAGGACGAAATCGACCTGCAAGGTGCCGCACTGCCAGTCACGACCGATCGCATCGCGCAGCTGGAATTCGAGTTTCGGGCCGTAGAATGCGCCTTCGCCCGGATTCAGTTTGTACTCCAGACCAACGCTTTCTACTGCGGCTTTCAAGGCGGCTTCAGCGCGGTCCCAGGTTTCATCGGAACCGGCGCGGTTTTCCGGGCGATCCGAGAACATTACCTTGATCTCGGTAAAGCCGAAGTCGGTATACACCTCGCGCAGCATCTTGATAAAGGCTGCGGTTTCCTCATTGATCTGGGCTTCGGTGCAGAAGATATGGGCATCATCCTGACCGAAAGTACGTGCCCGCATCAGCCCGTGCAGGGCGCCATGGGCCTCGTTGCGGAACAGGGTGGTGAACTCTCCGAGACGAATCGGCAGGTCGCGGTAGCTCTTCAGACCCTGATTGAAAATCTGCACATGGCCGGGGCAGTTCATCGGCTTGATGGCCATATCGCGGTGGTCATGGGTGCAGACGGTGAACATGTCGTCGCCGTATTTATCCCAGTGGCCGGACTGTTCCCACAGCTTGCGGTCCATCATCTGCGGAGTATTCACTTCCTGATAGCCGTTGCGCTCCATCTTGCCGCGGATGTAGTTTTCCAGGGTGCGGCGCAGGCGCCAGCCCTTCGGATGCCAGAACATGCTGCCCACCGCTTCTTCCTGCTGATGGAACAGGCCCATCTCGCGGCCGAGCTTGCGGTGGTCACGCTTTTCCGCTTCCTCGATCTGCTTGAGGTAGGCGTTCAGCTCATCCTTGTTACGCCAGGCGGTGCCATAGATGCGCTGCAGCTGCGGGTTATTGCTGTCGCCACGCCAGTAGGCGCCGGCCACCTTGGTCAGCTTGAAGCCGTCGCCAAGCTTGCTGGTGCCGGGCAGGTGCGGGCCGCGGCACAGGTCGATGAAGTTGCCCTGGCGGTACAGGCTGACTTCCTGATCTGCCGGCAGATCACGGATGATCTCGGCCTTGAAGGTTTCGCCCTGCTTGAGGAAGAACTCGACCGCTTCGTTGCGATCCCAGACCTCGCGGCGGATGTCCTCATTGCGTTTGACGATCTCGTGCATGCGCTTCTCGATCGCCTTGAGGTCCTCCGGGGTGAAGGGCTGCTGGCGATGGAAGTCGTAGTAGAAGCCGTTCTCGATGGTCGGACCGATGGTCACCTGGGTGCCGGGGAACAGCTCCTGTACCGCCTCGGCCATGATGTGGGCGGCGTCGTGGCGGATCAGTTCCAGCCCGTCCTCGTCCTCACGGGTAATAATCTGCACGGTGGTGCCGGCGGGCAGTGGCAGGTAGACATCCTTGAGGGTGCCATCGACCTTCACGGCCAGGGCCTGTTTGGCCAGTTTCTTGCTGATACGGTCAGCCAGTTCCAGTCCGGTAACCGGTTGATCAAAGGCCATCTCTGCCCCGTCGGGCAGGCGGTAGGAGACGCTCATGGGATTGCTTCGCGACAGGTTGCTACAGAACCGCAGAAGTCTAGCCGGATTCCGCCGCCAGCGCATCCCGGGCCGGTGGCAGACCCCTCTCACAGCACCTCACTCGGGAGCTGTGCTATCTTCCCGCTATGACAGCCCTAACCATAGCCCGCGGACGCAGCAGCGATGGATGATCCCTCAGAAATCTCACTGTTTCACTACCAGCGCCTGGTCACAGTGGCCCAGCGCATTACCGCCCAGCATGATATTGCCCGGCTCTGCGAGACAGTGCTGGAGGAGGCTCGGCAGCTGACGCTGGCGGATGGCGGCACGCTCTACATGGTGGAGGGGCATGGTGCCACCGCGAGACTGGAATTTGCCATTGTTCGCAACCGCAGCCTGAACATCCGTCTTGGTGGCTCCAGTGGTGGCAGCATCCATTACCCGGCGATCCCGATGTACCGTAATGGGGTCGGCAATCACCGGAATGTTGCCAGCCATACCGGCCTGACCGGCAAGATGATCAATATCGCCGATGCTTATGACGTTAAGGAATTTGATTTCTCCGGAACCCGAGCCTTCGACAAGCAGTTTGGCTATCACACCCGCTCGGTGCTGACGATTCCCTTGATGACGGAATTCGGGGAACTGGTGGCGGTGCTGCAGTTGCTTAATGCCACCGATGAGCACAGCGGTGAGGTAATTCCATTCAGTCAGAAACTGGAGCCGGTGATCTCGGTGCTGGCCAGCTTTGCCGCCATCGCCATTCAGCAGCAACGGGCCATGCATGATCAGAAAGAGTTGCTGGTGGCGCTGTCCGGAGAGCCGAATACCGGCCGTTTGCTGGAGCGGATACTCAGCGAAGCGCAGGCCATGACCTATGCAGATGGCGGCTCGCTGTATCTGTTTCGTGACGACAACGACCAGCCGCGGCTGGAGTTTGCGCTGGTTCGCAATGACAGCCTGAAGATCAACCAGGGTGGCTCCAGTGGCAACGACATCAGCCTGCCGCCAGTGCCGCTGCGAGACCAGAACGGCCAGGACAATCATCACCACGTTGCCGCACACGTTGCCATCTCCGGCCAGCTGGTCAATATCGCGGATGCGTATCGCTCCGAGCAGTTCGATTTTTCCGGCACCAAGGCGTTTGATGAGCGGCACGGCTATCGCTCGGTGTCGTTCCTTACTATTCCGTTGTTGAATCATTTGAATGAAGTCATAGGTGTGCTGCAGCTGGTTAATGCACGGCATCCGCAAAGCCGGGAGATTATTCCCTTCTCCGAGCATATCGAGCCATTGGTCAGGGCGCTGTCCAGTTATGCGGCTATTGCCCTGAACAATCTGATTCTGGTGCAGGAGCTGAAGAACCTTCTGGATGCATTTATCAAGGTGATCGCACAGGCGATCGATGCAAAAAGCCCGCACACTTCTGGCCACTGTCAGCGTGTGCCACTGCTGACCGAGCTGATCGCCAGAGCCGCCTGTGAGGACAAAACCACCTTCCGCGATTTCAATCTGGATGAAGATGGCTGGTACGAACTGCATGTCGCGGCCTGGATGCACGATTGCGGCAAGCTGTCGACGCCGGATTCGGTGCTCGACAAATCGACCAAGTTGCATACGCTTTGTGACCGTATCGACGCGGTCCGGACCCGCTTCGCCGCGTTGAAAAGCCAGCGCGAGCGTGACGCACTGCTGGCTATTCTGGCCGAGCCTGAGCGCCGGGCTGAACTGGAACAGGCGATGCAGCAGGAGCTGAGCGCGCTGGACGAAGAGCTGGCCTTTATTGAAACCGCCAACAAGGGCGGTGAATTTATGGCCGAGGAACGCAAACAGCGGGTACGTGATATTGCCGCGAGGCAGTGGCGAGATGCTCGCGGAGAGTTACAGCCACTGCTGAGCGAGGATGAGGTTTACAATCTCTGCATCGAGCGCGGCACCCTGACCCATGAAGAGCGGCAGATCATCAACAATCATATGCAAGTCACCATCGACATGCTGGAGTCGTTGCCGTTCCCGCGCAAACTGCGTCGAGTGCCGGAGTATGCTGGCGGCCATCATGAGAAGATGGATGGCACCGGTTTTCCGCGCGGGTTAAAACGCGAGCAGATGTCGTGGCCGGCCAGAATGATGGCGATCGCCGATATATTCGAGGCATTGACTGCCAAGGATCGGCCATACAAGGACCCGATGAAAATTTCACAGGCACTTTCTATCATGCAAAAAATGCGTGATGGAAATCATATTGACCCGGATTTGTATGAACTCTTTATTCGCAGCCGGGTCTGGGAGCAGTATGCGAAACAGGTTCTTGATCCGGTGCAGCTTGATATTCAGGACACGGCTGCTTATTGCTAGTGCTTTTTTTCTGCTCAGTCCGTTGCTATCGGCCGAGCTGTTGTCTTTGCGCGGAGACCCGGCGCCTGGCGCACTGATGATCGGCCAGTCAATACCGGGTGCCCGTGTGTGGCTGAATGAAACGCCATTAAGGGTCAGCCAGTCCGGGCACTTCCTGTTTGGTTTTGGTCGAGATGAGAGCGGTGAGCGCCTGCTGCGCATTGAGGCTGATGGCCGTCAGTTGGAGCGGCTGATTACTTTGACGCCACGGCAATGGAATATCCAGCGCGTCGAGGGCGTGCCTGCTCGCACGGTCACCCCGCCACCAGAGCAGCTGGAGCGGATTCGTGCCGAAGCGGCGCTGGTTCGAAAAGCACGGCAATCTGATTCAGATATGGAGTTCTTCCACCATGACTTTGTCTGGCCAGCCAGCGGCCGAATCAGTGGCGTATATGGCAGTCAGCGATTCTATAACGGCAAACCCGGTAATCCACATCTTGGCGTTGATATTGCTGCGCCAACCGGTAGCCCGGTAATCGCTCCGGCCGCAGGTGTTGTCACGCTGGTGCATGATGACATGTTCTATTCTGGTGGCACGCTGGTGGTTGACCATGGCTTTGGTCTGTCATCAACCTTTATTCATTTGCACAAAGTGCTGGTGAAGGAAGGGCAAAAAATCAAGCAGGGTGATCTGATAGCAGAAATCGGAGCATCCGGTCGTGCCACCGGGCCGCACCTTGACTGGCGCATGAACTGGTATCAGGAACGGCTTGATCCACAATGGTTTATGGGTGCCATGGACGTCGGGCAGGTCAAAGCAGGTGCCCGCTGACGTGCATTACATTGGCTGCAGGGTGCCTGCTTCATCAATCATGACGACCCGGTTCCTGCCAAGGCGTTTGGCTTCGTAGAGCGCCTCGTCAGCCAGGTGAATCAGATCAGCACATTGAATAATTCCGGGTCGCCAGGCGGCAACTCCGGCACTGATCGTGATGACATTGCTACAGCGTGATGCACGATGCTCAATGCCCTGCTTCTCTATGCGATCTCGCACGCGTTCGGCAAATATCAGTGCATCATTCAGGCGAACCCGGTTCAGCACGACCAGAAATTCTTCACCACCGTAGCGAGCGATGAAATCGGATTCGCTCTGGATCATGGATTGGACAACCATGGATACGGTGCGGAGGCAGTCATCACCGGCAAGATGTCCATAGTTGTCGTTGTACTGCTTGAAGAAATCAATATCAAACAGCAGGACAAACAGATTTCCTTGCCGCGGTGTTTGCTGCTTCTGCTGATGGATCAGGCGCCCCAGCCGATCTTCCAGGCCGCGCCGATTGACGGTGCCCGTGAGTGCATCTTCGCTGGCCTGACTCTCCAGAACTATATTGGCAGAGTGCAGTTCGTTGCGGTGCATGGCCAGCACCCGTTCAGCCAGATAATACTGACGTTGCAGCCTTTCGAAATTGTATTGGCCGTAGAGGCTGAGTATGCCTCCGGCCATGACAAAAAAGAATAGCATCAACGCTTCGGCGCTGCTCAGGGGGCTGAAGGCGAGCATGGAAATCAGCATCACCAGCAGAATAATTGCGCTGGTCATCAGCGCCCAGCGCAGAGTGATGCGAAACAGAGTGCCCATCAGCAGGATGGCCAGCAAGTTGAACAGGTAGTAACTGTAATAAAGCTCGTGATCGACTGTCGCGCCCAGATAATTATTCGACAGCGACACAACCAGTGCGGTAAGGCAAACCGCCGGTTGCAGCAAGTGATCGGGTCGGCCGGGGGCCGCTGCCCACCAGGCGAAGCTGGCGGCCATGATGGCCAGTAATCTGGCTCTCCAGCTATGCATGGCGCTGTCGGGGTCAATCAACATCTCGACCATACTGCCGCCCAGCAGCAGGATGACGACGATAATAAAAGATGATCGGATAAGCGTTCTGGACAGGCCAAGTAAATAAATACGGAAGGAGTGTTCCAGTTGGGCGGGCAGGCCTAAATGCCAGGGCAGACGTATGTCTGAGCCGTCCGGGAGGGGGCGATCGGAGAAATGGCGCTTATCGGCGTTCATTGCACTTTCCTTATGCAAACTGATTTGTCGTTGCGGTCGCCGGGGCCGGTTGCCAATTTATAACATCATTATGCCATTGCATGCCACATGCCCTTGTCTGTCGCGAGCCTTTTCGGGGGTAATGGAGGAGGGGCTTTCCGATATCTCGAAAATATCCATATGATTCTTCCGTGATATCTAAATGATTTTAAAATTGCTTCCCTATGGAATCAATTGCGTCCTTTATCGGCAAATCACGGATAAATTGTCTGGTGATGGTGCCACATTATCCGCTGTGAAGATGCCTGATTCTTCACTGAATCAATCAACCAGCGGAGATTTCATCATGACTTTTTCAGTATCGGTACGACCAGGCTCAGACAGCATTTCGTCCATTCAGCAACTTCTCGGCCAAAGGATGAATGCGTTTCGCGTTGATCGCTGGCAGACCGAATGGAAAGGCAGGCATATCATGCGCGGTGTTTCTCCCGGGAAGGGCTCAGTGCGGCTGATCAGCAACGATTATCTCGCCATCGCCAATCATCCGGAGATTGTTCAGGCCCAGGTCGATGCCCTCAGGGAAACCGGTGACAGCGTATTGATGTCCGGTGTCTTTCTTCATGGCGATACACCTCAGAGCAGCCTGGAAAGCCGGTTTGCCAAATGGACCGGCATGCCGGAGGCGATTCTGTCCCAGTCCGGTTATGCTGCCAACGTCGGTTTGTTGCAATCTATCGCCGGCCCGGGTGTGCCTGTATATATCGATATGCATGCCCATGCATCTCTGTGGGAAGGCATCCTGAGTGCCGGGGCAGAAGCACATGCCTGGCGGCACAATGATGTGGCGCATTTGCGCAGGCAGCTGTCGGCGCATGGGGCCGGCGTAGTTTGCGTGGACTCCGTTTACAGCACCAACGGCAGCGTCTGCAAGCTTCGCGAAATCATTGCGCTTGCCCGCTCGATGGGCTGCATGGTGATTGTCGATGAGTCGCATTCATTGGGCACCCATGGACCGCAGGGCGCCGGCCTTGTCGCGCAGCTGGGGCTGACCAGTCAGGTTGATTTTATTACCGCAAGTCTGGCGAAGGCATTTGCCGGAAGGGCCGGGCTGGTGCTGTGCCCCGAAGGTTTCAGTGACTACTTCTGGTTCACTGCCCGGCCGGCCATATTCAGCTCTTGTTTGCTGCCGCATGAATTGGCAGCGCTGGACAAGACGCTGGATATCGTCATCCGCGATGACTGGCGTCGTGTAGCCGTTCAGAAAAATGCCGATATGGTGCGTCAGGGGCTGGCTGATCTGGGTTATAACGTCGAGACGAGCCAGTCGCAGATTATCGCCCTTGAAGCCGGTCTTGAGTACGACACATTGAGATTGCGAGAAGCACTGGAGGAACAGGATATCTTCGGTTCGGTGTTCTGTGCGCCCGCAACACCCAAAAAGCGCTCACTGGTTAGAATGAGTATGAATGCAACGCTGACGGTTGAGGATATTGAGAAAGTACTGCATGGCTGTGAGGCTATTCGCGATCAGATTGGCATGTGGGCCTGGCCTTCCACCCGCCGCCGCGAAAACAGTGCCAGATCCATCGTAGGGTTGCGATCAGTCAGCGGGTCGTAGTGGCTGGCTGTGACGACGGGAGGTATTCGCCTGCCCTTGCTTCATCAGGGTCAGGCTGTAGCATCCAGTTGAGCGAGATAGGATGCGTAACTTGCCTGCTGTTCATCGTACTCGATGTCAGCAGGCGGGTTTTCTACCAATGCGTACAGCCAGGACTTTCGCCCGGAAATCTTTTTTGCAGGGTGAATGTATTCGTGCCAGTCAAAATCACCCGGCTCATCCAGATCTTCCGGAGATGCCCACAACCAGATAACCGCCTGTTTGCTCTTAAGGCGACTAACTATATCTGCAGGTGGATCGAATTTTCGAATAGAGAAAAGCTGCTCATCTGCCTGATTTTCACTGAATACAACCAGCCGATAAAGCTGACCATCATGAGTCACCAACAGGAACCCGTTCGGATCCTCTACATAGTAATACTCGACAATGTGCTTTGTCCCGATCATTGCATGGAACATGGCAATGAATTCCGGGTCGCGAATGAACTCCGGAGATTTCAGGGAAAGCGTATTCTGGATCATTGAAGAGATGTCTTCGAAGTACCTTCTTTGAAGCTCGGAAATGGTCTGATTGATCTTCTTCTCTATTTCGGGGTCGCTCTTGGTCAGGAACCTGTCTATCAGGCCATCATTGAACGCCCTGACAGCAACTTTCTCATCGCCGACGCCGGTGAGCAGGATTTTCTTGATTCTCCGATTCTGAATCTGCGCGCAGAACTTGAGGCCGTTCATCTCCGGCATGTCGTAATCGACGACGACTACCGAGATGTCACGGAAACGATCCGGGTTGCTGATCTCCTGCTCAATGAGAGCCAGATCCAGCCGGATCGCCCCCTCGACGCCATGCTGTCGGCCGAGCAATGAAAAGCAGCGCTGATCCAGAGGCACGGCCGGTCCGCTGTTATTAATGAATTCGATCGCGATACTGGTACTGGAGAAACAGCGGAATGCAAGCTGCTCCGGGAGCATTAGCGTGAAGCTGCTCAGGAAGCGTTGATTGTCATCGACAAAAACAACGGTCGATGGATGGTAGTACGGCAAAATCGACTTTGTTGTCATGGCTCATCTTTGGGGAAAGTCAGAATAAACTCGGCATATTCGCCGACCACAGAGCGGCACAAAATGCCCCCGCCCATACTCTCCATCGCTTTTTTGCAGAAGGAAAGGCCTACACCCGATCCCTCTTCGATGGATTTTGAGCTATAGAAATGCTCAAACAAATGACGCTGGTCAGTGGTTGATATCCCCATGCCGGTATCGCGGACAATGATCTGATTCTCAACCCTGTTGCTAACGACGCTGATAGTGATACTACCCTTTCCAGCCTTCAGCACGCTGTGAAGAGCGTTCTTGAGAAGGTTGAAAAGGGCATGGGTTATCAGCAGCGCTGAGCCGCAGTAGGTAAAATCGGTGTTGGCATCGACCGATACCAGCGCGTGCTCGTGGTCTGATTTGAACGGATAGCGCGCCATTGCTGTGGCGATAGTGGCCCGAGCGGAATGCCGCCCCTGATCATCTGCTTTCAGGGATGCTTGTCCCGCGCTTAGCAGAAGCATGTCTATGATGACGTTGGAGTAATCAATTTCCTCATCAATGGAGTTGGCCGCCTTGCTGAGTTGTTCCAGTCGTGACGCCCTCAGTTCCCGTACCGGCAGGCCGGCGTCGTGGGCCAGTTGATACGCATGAGTGAGTTCGGGAAGATAACTTCGAATGGCTACTGCCGCGCCTTTCATGCCCAGCAACGGTGTGCGTAGCTCGTGGGCGATATTGCGGCCGACGGAGGCATAAGCATCCAGCTTCTCGTCTTTGACCATTTGTGCGGTGTAGTTGAAAACACTGCCGGCGATGATGACAAAGAGGTAAACCGGCAGCTGAGCCAGATAGGCATCTATTTCTGGTGGCTGGTTTGAGGTTAGCCAGAACGCTACCCATGCCAGTATGGATCCGCCCAGCGATGTCAGAATAACCAGTAACCAGTCATGCAGTGCCAGCACCAGGAGAAACAACGCCGCCATTGTCGACATTGCCCAGATCAACGACATGTCGTTGCGCAGTAGCATGTAGGTAAAAAAGAATGGCAGGGTGAAAACCATTGTCATCAGCCAGTAGCTGGCGAAATGGTCCTTCAGTTTTTTGGGCCAATAGCGGGAAAATATCAGTGGCAGGCAGATTGCCGTGCCGGCAAGTCGCAGCCAGAAATTCTCATAGGGCTGCGGGAACATGTCATGCCAGACAAAGTAGTATAGCGGGAAGCCAATCACGCCGAGCACGCCAACCATCGGCGCGTTGTAGCGTGAATAGTGAGCACTTTCGCGAACGGCAGTAGTCAGTCGTACAAAGAAAGCCCGCTCATCGGGCATTAGCCGACGCATTGATGGTCCTGTAACAAAGACGCTGGCCCGCAGGAGCGGGTCAGTCGAGCAATTTCAGTACGGCTTCGCGCTTGCCTGGTTCCAGCTTGCGAAATGCCTGCAGAAGCCGGCGTTCATTGTCGTTGCCGGCGGCAGTATCGGAGCTGTCAACGGCGCGCAGTGATGGCGTTGCCACCATCGGTTGCTCGCTGATGGTTTCAATGACATCGCTCTCTGCCAGGCTGCGCTCAAGGCGTGCGACAATTTCCGAGTTCATGCTGCGACGACTGCGTCGTGCAACCTCGGCAATGGCCTGACGCATGCCACCGGGCAGGCGAACTACGAATTTTTCGATCTCAACCCGGGCTTCTCCGGGGGCTTTGTCGAATCGGATCATGGCGCGGGTCCTTGTCTTCGTTTCAATCAGGGCGAGGGAAAGCAGGGCGAGGAAAAGTTGTCTGTTCGGCCCCGTCGCAAATATCTGGTAGCCAGTAAATACGCACTATACGGGCAGGGTCAACCATGTCATTTTGACATCACCCACCAGGAGATAGGGCATTAACTGACTGAAACATGGCATAATTTCCATGGTTTATTATCTTATTTCGGAGTATTCAGGCTGTGAATGTTGGAAGGGTGGACCTGAACCTGCTCAAGTATCTGGACGTTCTGCTGCGCGAGCAGAACGTGACCCGGGCTGCCGAGCAGCTCGGTATTACCCAGCCAGCCATGAGTAATGGCTTGAAGCGGTTACGCGAATTGTTCAACGACCCCCTGCTGATTCGGACCTCTGATGGCATGACAGCGACAGAGCGAGCGCTGCAGTTGCAGCCGCTGGTTCGGCAGGTGCTGGCCCAAACCGAGCTGATGCTGACTCCCGACGAAGTGTTTCGTCCGGCAGACAGCCGGCGGGTGTTCCGGATCATGACCAGCGATTATGCCGAAGCCACTCTGGTGCCACATATAGTCCGGCGACTGCGGGCAGAGGCGCCCAATCTGGTGCTCGATTTTCTGACCCCATCCGATGTCAGCTACGCCGACATGGAGCAGGGGCGAGTGGATATGGCCATTAACCGCTTCAACGAGATCCCCCAGTCCTTCCACCAGGTGACGTTGTGGAAGGATTCATTTTCCTGTCTGCTGAATCGGGATAACCCGATATCCGGCAGCTTCAATCTGGATAGTTACCTGACGGCCCAGCATATCTGGGTATCAAAAACCGGTTTCGGTGTCGGCTTCGGGATGAATCCGGACAAGCTTGGCGGGCTTGGCTGGATTGATCAGGCGCTGATGCGAATTGGCAAGAGTCGCAAGATCTCGATCTTTACTCGCCACTACCAGATGCCGGCTTTGCTGGCGATGAACAATGATCTGGTGGCAACGCTGCCCACCCGGGTGGCGCGGATGCAGGCAGAAAATTCCAGTCTGGTGATCAAGGAGCCGCCGTTTCCGATTCCGGAGTTTGAGCTCAAAATGGCGTGGTCAGCGTTGCTCCACCACAACGCAGCACATCGCTGGCTGCGCAAGTTGATTCAGGAGGAGGCGGAGCAGATTGCACTGGTACGCACTGATGCGGCTTAAGCCCGCATCTGGCCTGCTTCTGCAATGGCGCCCTTTTTTACGCCTTCGAAAGCCTTGACCCGGAAGTGCTTGCCGGGTGCTTCCCGGGCAAGTTCCTGAACAATATGCTCGGCCAACTGCTCAACAGTGGTGTCGGTATCAACCAGATAGCAGTGATCTTCAGGGATTAGCAGTTCGAACATCCCTTGCGCGCTTTCGTAGCGGAAACGATGGTGAGGTGCCTCGTCGATATAGTAGGTGCCCTCCAGATCATCGCGGGTGCCGATGTAGATATCCTCCCAGCGATCTGCCCAGAGCTTTTCCCAGTAGCGACTGCGACGACCATTCTCCAGAATTTCAATGCGTGAGCGATGGCCATGGGCAATGCGCTGGCAATTTCCATCATGCTTCTTCAGGCCATGGGAGTAATGGTAGTAAGGCGAGGTGCCGAATTCCTCCTCGCGCAACGTCAGCAGAATTTCAGTGACGTTTGCCGGCACGACGTTGCGAACCTGTTCTGTCAGAAATAGTGAAAGGTTGCCCTTGCTTATCTCCATCGCGGGTAGAATCAGAATGCTGGAGTCTGGCGCTCGCATACGAATGTCGCCACCCGGATAGCGCCAGGTAACGCTGGTTCTGTCCTCACCGTCGGTGCCATGGGTAAGTAGCTCACTGTCACCCGGGATCAGCAGGCGGTGATCGGCGCAATCATCCAGCACCTGTTTGATTTGCTTCTTGATATGACCGAAGTCGAACACCATGCTCTGCTGATCAAGATCGCCGGACAGTTCCAGATCGACGATCCATGACTCACCTACCATGCCCCTTTTGCCATGCAGGTAGGAAAAATCGAGAACAGTCAGGTTATCGACAAACAGGGTGGCCATGGTCTTCCGCATATGTGGCTGGCTGATAGCTGGCGTTATTATGACAGCTGCGCCGCCGGGTGCCAGCCAGAGCGGGGTGAAAAGCAGGCCGATCTTCTGTCAGTGTGAACCGTGCCTCAGAGGGCGGCCACTGGCGCTGACGACAATTCGGGAGGGCCGGCTCGGAAGTGCCTTGAGTTGGTTGGTAATGTTTCAGGGAAATGGCCTGCGAGAAATAAAAAAAGCCCCGCTTCAGAGAAGGGGGCTTTCGTTTCTGGTGGAGCCGGCGGGGATCGAACCCGCGTCCGTCAGCAATCCACTTGCAGATCTACATGCTTAGCCGTGTCTACTGATTTAGGTCCCAGCGGCCCGACGGGCAGGGTGCTGGTTCCGATCCCCTGAAGGTTTAGCAATTCAGTTCGGGGCGAACCTCATCGCGAGTCTGTGTATGCGTGCCCGTGTTGCTCCCCCACAGACAGGGTCGCGCGACGGTTAGCAGGGATTTAGGCTGCTAGTGCGTAGGAATCGTCGTTTGCGATTACTTTTTTGCCACAATGGATTTACGAGCATCGTAGCCTGCTCGGCATGCACCACAAGATTCAATACCGGCGTCGAAACCATGTCGGCCCCAGTAGGTACAGCATACTTGATGGGGGTTGCGGGCGATAGTTTCAAGTTTTACAGATGAATAAATATCTCTGTCAGACAATCAGTCAAAATCGGGGCATTGGCGCCCGTAGTGGGAGCACGATAGACGTGTTGAAAGAGTGCTGTGAGGTTTTCGGTCAGCAGGGCGCCACAAGCGCCGGTGAAGCCGGAGGGGAAGCCCGCAGCGTTAGCCACACAATGGTCGGAGAGCAAATGCTCTTCTCAGTGGGTCCCCGAGAAAGTGAATAAAGAGACCGCTGATCAGACCTGAGTCATTCATTGAGGACTAGACGATGAAGACGCTGTTTGATCGAGTTACTGCAACCGGTGCTGCTGCTGTGGCGCCGCTGAAAAAACACCCGCTGCTTTACCGCAGCCTGGGACTGGCCCTGTCGCTGGTGCTGTATTCTGCCGGCGTGCTGGCGGTGGATGCTTTGACCAGCATCGGGTTTCTGGTGGTGCTGACCGCGATCTATTTTTTGCCGGCGCTGCTGCGAGCCTGGTTGCTGTTCTACTGGCAGCTGCGCGACGAGGTTGCTGCCTGGCGTGGTCGTGGTCGCCGCTCCGGCAAGGCGTTCTGAGTGTTTCCTGAAAACGGGTCGGGTTATCGGCCCGTTTTCTGCTAAACGTCTGCTAGCGCTGGCGCATCAGCCGCTGTTTCTGGCGGCCCCAGTCACGCTCCTTTTCGGTGGCTCGCTTGTCGAATTTCTGCTTGCCCTTGGCTAGCGCTATTTCCAGCTTGGCGCGACCGCGGTCCCAGTACAGGCTGACCGGTACGCAGGTATAGCCGTCCCGCTGTACCCCGGCAAAAATTTGCGATAGCTGGCGCCGGTGCAATAGCAGCTTGCGACTGCGTATCGGGTCGGCAACGACATGGGTGCTGGTGGTCTGCAGGGGCTCAATCCGGCAGCCGAACAGCCAGGCTTCGCCGTCTTTCAGTGTCACGTAGGCTTCGGTCAGATTGCACTTGCCGGCACGCAGGGATTTCACTTCCCAGCCAAGCAATACCAGTCCGGCCTCGAATTTCTCTTCAAGGTGGTAGTCGTGCCGTGCCTTGCGGTTGACGGCGATGTCTCGTGGGCCCGCAGACCCTTTGGCGGCTTTACTCATAGGGGCGCGATTATACGGTAGCTGTGGCTAATTGCATGCGCGTCGTGCGTCGGCGGCCGGTTTTCCTTGAGGCAGACCGGGTTTGCCGGGAAAATGGCGCCTTTGTTGGTCTGAGCGAGCTGTTTATGGAAAAGAATCATGCATCGCTGAAGGGGTGGACCAGTCGCTGGGTGTTTATTCTGGCAGCGACGGGCTCGGCGGTCGGCCTCGGGAATCTCTGGAAGTTTCCCTACATTGCTGGCGAGTACGGTGGTGGTGCCTTTGTCCTGATGTACCTGCTGATCATTCTGCTGGTGGGCATCCCGGTTATGGTGGCCGAGGTGATGATGGGGCGCCGTGGTGGCCTGAGTCCGATCAATACCATGAAAAAGCTGGCCGGGCAGGCGGAAGTCAGCAGCCGCTGGAAATGGCTTGGCTACCTCGGTGCGCTGGCCGGCTTCCTGATTCTGACCTTTTACAGCGTGATCGCTGGTTGGGCGCTTTACTACGTTGTTGCCATGCCAACGCAGTTGGCGGGTGCCGATGCAGCGACGGTCAGCGCCACGTTTGACGGTTTGTTGGCCAGTCCGCTGATCATGCTCGGCTGCCACAGCCTGTTTATGCTGATGACCGCCGGGGTGGTTTTACAGGGGGTGCATCGGGGTTTGCAGCGGGCGGCAGAGATCATGATGCCGGCATTGTTTGTGATGTTGCTGGTGTTGCTCGGTTATGCCGCCAGCAGTGGTGGCTTCGATCAGGCGCTGGCTTTCATGTTCAGTGTCGATTTCAGCAAGTTGTCTGCCGATGCGGTGCTGGTGGCCATGGGGCATTCGTTCTTTACCCTGAGCCTCGGCCTTGGCGCGATCATGGCGTATGGCGCCTATATGCCGCGCGAGGCCAGCGACAAGCACGGGCAGAAAAAGCCGGTTTCGATCGGCTCCACCGTGCTGACGATTGCTTTTCTGGACACCCTGGTGGCGATTGTCGCCGGGTTGTGTATTTTTCCGGTGGTGTTTGCCAATGGTCTGGAGCCGGCCGCCGGCCCCGGGCTGCTGTTCAAGACACTGCCACTGGCGTTTGTACAGATGCCGGGTGGTATCTGGTTTGGCACGCTGTTTTTTGTACTGGTGCTGTTTGCTGCCTGGAGCTCATCGATCTCGCTGCTGGAGCCGCTGGTAGCCTGGTTTGTCGAGTCCGGCTGGACCCGGGCCAGGGCTACGATGGTTCTGGCGCTGGCGGCCTGGCTGATAGGCATCGGCTCGGTGCTGTCGTTTAATCTCTGGGCCGACGCCACACTGTTTGGCAAGACGGTTTTTGACAGTCTTGATTTCCTCACTACCAACGTGATGTTGCCACTGGGAGGGTTGTTGATCGCAGTGTTTGCCGGCTGGGTCATGAAGGACCCGCATGTGCGCAAAGAGCTGAACATGAAGAACTTCCGTGTCTATCTTGGCTGGCGCGTGGCGATCAGAATCATTGCCCCGCTGGCTGTTCTGGCAGTGTTTGCCCGCGGCATCGGGTTGTTCTGAGGGCGGCTATGAAAGACGGGCTGATCAATGTGGAAGTGGTCTATGCCTTGCCGGACCGGCAGAAGCTGATCCCTCTGCGTGTGGCGGAGGGCACCACCATGTATGACGCTGTACTGCAGTCCGGCATTGCCGGTTTCTTCCCGGAGCTGGATATCGAGCGTGCCAGCATGGGGATATTTTCAAAGGTGGAAGCAAATCCGAAAGGGCGGGTGCTGGCGGATGGCGAGCGGGTGGAGATCTACCGCCCGCTGATCATTGATCCGAAAGACAATCGCAAGGCCCGGGCCAGGCAGGCGAAGGATAAGCGGGCCGGCCAGGCTTGATGCTTCAGTCGCTACCGGCGGGCTGCTGCCGGCGTTGCTGGTCAGCCTGACTGGCTAACTGGCGATCCTGCGGGGCGGTGACTCTGGTGCGGAAATCGGCCAGCACTTCGCCCTCATGGTGGCTGTACAGGCCGTCACGGAAGTGCACCACGATTTGCTGCTCAATGGCCTCTCCTTTGCCCGGCTGCAGGGTCATCAGGTAGAACCAGGTGTCCGGGGTGAAGGGGTCGATCAGGGTCGGCATGCCCATGACATAGCGCACCTGCTCCGGGCGCATGCCGGGGCTGAGCTGGTTCAGCATGTCTTCGGTGACGAAATTGCCCTGCGGAATATCAATGCGGTAGACACCGGGAAAGCGCAGATTGCTGCAACCAGCGCTCAGCACCGTCAGGATCAAGGCGGAAATCAGCAGGAAAGCTCGCATAGTAGTGTCGACATCGCTCAGGTTGGGGCGATAATACAGACCCTGTCCGGGGACACAAGTTCACCCGTCGGTCGATCGGCGGCACATCAGGAGTATATCGGTGGAAGATCAGGAGCTACGCAAGGCCGGCCTCAAGGTCACCCTGCCGCGGGTAAAGATTCTGCAGCATCTGGAGGATTCCGCTGAACGGCACATGAGCGCCGAGGACATCTACAAGGCGCTGCTGGAGTCCGGCTCTGATGTCGGGCTGGCGACGGTATACCGGGTGTTGACCCAGTTCGAGCAGGCCGGCATTGTCCAGCGCCACAACTTTGAGGGCGGCTCGGCGGTATTCGAGCTGGCCAATGAGGGCCATCACGACCATATGGTGCGGATGGATACCAATGAAGTGATCGAGTTTGTCGACCCGGAAATCGAGAAGCGCCAGCATGCGATCGCCGAAAAACATGGTTTCGAGCTGATCGATCACAAGCTGGTGCTGTACGTCAAGCCGAAGAAAAAGTGAGTTCCCCGGCAGTCAGGCGCTTTGTGCCTGACTGCGCTGTAACATCTCACGAGCGTGGGCGAGGGTGGAATCGGTAATCTCTACCCCACCCAGCATCCGCGCCACCTCCTGAACCCGCTGCTCGGTATCCAGTGACAATACTCGGGTGTGGGTGCTGTCCTTCTTCTGCTGCTTCTGCACCTGCCAGTGGCTGTGGCCCAGACTGGCCACCTGCGGCTGATGAGTAATGCACAGCACTTGGGCATGGTCGCCCAGTTCGCGCAGCAGTCGGCCGACAATCTCGGCAATGCCGCCGCCGACACCGACGTCAACCTCGTCAAACACCAGACAGGGTACCGTCAGGCTTTTCGCACAGATCACCTGAATGGCGAGACTGACCCTCGACAGTTCGCCACCGGAGGCAACCCTGGCCAGTGGTTTGAGCGGTTGGCCCGGATTGGCGGTAAACAGGAACTCGACCTCTTCCATGCCGTCGGCGCTGGCTTCACAGGGAGTCAGTGAGATTTCCAGACGGGCGCCTTTCATGCCCAGCGCCTTGAGGTTGCCGAGCACGCCGCTGGCCAGTGCGCCGGCATGACTGCGGCGCAGCTCGGACAGCTTGCAGGCAGTATCAGTGAACGCTGACCGCGCCTGTTGCTCACCCTTTTCAAGCTCCAGCAGGTGCTCATCGTGGTTATTGAGGCGGCCTGCTTCTTCGCGCAGGCCTTGATGATGGGCGAACAATACTTCCGGTCGCACCCGGTGTTTGCGCGCCAGGGTGTAGGCCTGACCGAGTCGTTCCTCCACCTGGGCAAGTCGTTCCGGATCGAGGTCGAGCCGGTCCAGGTAATGGCGCAGGTCATCAGCAGCGGCCTCCACCTGCAGGCGGGCTGACTCAACCGTATTCAGGGCGTTGCTGAGCGCTTCATCGCCGCCGACCGCATCCCCCAGCCAGTGCTGCACCCGGGCCAGCTGATCACCCACCGAGCCTTCGTCCTGCTCATAGAGCAGGCTGAGGGATTGCTGGCACAGACGGATCA
>JBECKT010000101.1:0-15904 GCA_040235405.1 Alcanivoracaceae bacterium | reverse complement strand
ATTCACAACATCCTGCTCGATGATGCCGGCCAGAGCTGGCTGATTGATTTCGACAAGTGCAGCAGGCGGGCCGCCGGAGGCTGGCAGCAGGCCAATCTGGCCCGCCTGCAGCGCTCCCTGCGCAAGGAACAGGGCCTGCACCCGTCGCTGCACTGGGACGAATCGCACTGGGCCATGCTGCTGTCTGGCTATCACAGCCATTGATGAAGCCGGCCTCTACGCCACGACGGCCTGTGATAAAGTAGCGGCCGGTTCACTTAAACCGGCAGCCATGACTGCCCTGACTGACGACGACCCATGCATTCAGCGCTCGACAAGGTTTTTCTCAACGGCCTGACGCTGCCGTTCCGGCCGTTCTATCGCCGTTACCCGTTTCGCTCGCCCGCTTCAATTCGCAGCGCGGATGACCGCGGCATGGTTGATATGGAGCTCGGCTTTTTCTGCAACCGCATACCGAAGGCAGCCAATTCGACCGTTGTCACCAATCTGGCCCGGCTCAAGTTCGGCCGCGATATCGACTCGCCGGACGCCAAGAAGATGTTTGCGACCCCGGCCCGCCTGAGCAGCGCCGAAGTGGATCGCTTTGCCAGCCTGTTCAAGTTCACGGTGGTGCGCAATCCTTACACGCGCACCCTTTCAGCCTATCTGGACAAGATTGAAAGACGTGCTGTGCGCGAGGGACGCGAGTCGTCGTTTGGCGATTTTCTTCGCAAGGCGAAGAAGCACCCCCGATTTCTTTACGGGAATGCTCACTGGGCACCGCAGTCCTCACTGATGCTGATTCCGGTCAGCCAGTTTGATCTGGTCGGCAAGGTCGAGTCTCTGGACAGCGACCTTGCCGAGATCAAGCGCCGTATCCGCCCTGATCTTGAACAGCCTACAACATCATTAAAAAGTAACGCGACAGGGGCCAGCGGGAAACTTCAACGCTACTATGACGATGAGCTCATTGCCACCGTACAGGAACTGTACTGTGACGACTTTGCCACCTTCAATTACAGCACTGAATTTCCGGCCTGACTCAGGAGCCAAAACAATAATGAAAATCTCCGTCATCATGACCACATACAACTCTCCAGTCTGGCTCGAGAAGGTGCTATGGGGCTACAGTGTTCAGCAATACAAGGATTTTGAGATCGTCATCGGCGATGATGGATCCCGTGATGACACCCGCGAAACCATTGACAAACTGCGCGGCGAAACCGGATTGACTATCAAGCATGTCTGGCAGGAAGACAATGGCTTCCGGAAATGTAGAATTCTAAACAAGGCTATACTTCTGGCCGAATCACCGTACCTTGTTTTCACTGACGGCGATTGCATTCCCCGCGCTGACTTTCTTGCAGTACACGCTGCCGAAGCCAAGCCTGGGCACTACCTGTCAGGCGGATACCACAAACTGCCCATGAGCACCAGTGAAGTCATTGGCAAGGATGATATCCTTTCTGGGCGCTGCTTTGACCTGAAGTGGCTCAAAGCCCACGGCCTGAAGTCCAGCTACAAAAACAGCAAGCTAACTGCCACGCCCCGCCAGGCACGAGTCCTCAACGCGATAACACCGACAAGATGTAACTTCAAGGGATCGAACGGCTCAGCTTGGCTGGATGATGTTATTCGCATTAATGGCTTCGACGAACGCATGCCATGGGGCGGCCTTGATCGCGAATTCGGTGCAAGACTAATCAATGCAGGCATCAAGCCGAAACATGTTCGCTACAACGCCATCGTTATCCACCTTGACCACAAGCGCGGTTACAAGGACCCAAAGCTAGTTAAGGAAAACAAGAACCTGAGAATTTACAGCGAGACCCATAAAATAACCAAAACGGAGCATGGCATTGCTCAGCTTCAAGATACCGAGACCCAAAACAGGGAAAGCTAGTCCGACCCGTCGGTCTTTCTCGAAAGTTTGAAAATGGAATTCAGCCTGTTCCTAAATACTCGTCGGTAGTTTTTCTCCTGAATCAATCCGAAAAGATCCATTTTCCACTGATGTTCCGAGTTTTCTATAAGAATATGTTTTGGCAACAGTGACTCAGGCGCTTTTTTCAAAAAAGGAGACAGGGCAATATCTTCGGCACCCTCTATATCCATCTTCAAAATATCGATTCTGGAAACGTCGCGCTCAACGAGCACATCAAGCAACGGGCGGCACTGAATATTAATGACCCCGCCTTTATTCGAACCAGCATCTTTGGTGATACTGCAATTACCAAGATTGTGATCATTGATGTGCAATGACAAACACTCATCTTTGCTCGATACACCCAAAGGCAAAAGCTCTATCGATGGCCACTGCGCCGCTATCCTTCGGGTCGCCGCCACATTAAAACTCAGCCTTGCCATAGCAGGCGGGTTAGGCTCGAACGCTAACAAACGACCATTCTCTCCAAGTAGCCTTGCCGCAGTCAAAGAATAAACTCCTACATTCGCCCCCACATCGACAAATACACCATCTTTCGGCAGATTATCTCGAATATAAGATCGCTCTTTCGTATCATATCGCCACGGAGTAAAGGCATATTTTTTCTCCGTATAATTGTCTGCGAGATAAAAACGAAACCTGCCGCCCTCAACCTCAAGGTCCAATGGCTGAGCAGACGCGGCGTAGATTCTTCTGAGCACTTCAGCAGCCAGCCGGGCTATAGGCCTCGGCGAAGTATGACTGATGCGAATAAGAGCCGCATTTAATCCGACCGGGGCATAGCATCCAAACGGTACAGCATCATCAAATTCGGTCATGCTTTCTTCCAGTGTGTAGCCGGCAATGTGAATGTAGACGCATCTTCAGTAACACCGGCTTCAATCTTCAGGGACTCACATCAGCCCCTACCAAGAACCCTGCGCAGATCTGCCTCAATATAATTGATTGGCTCATTGCCCACAGAAAATCTGACCGTCCTTTCATCTAACCCTAGCCGGAGGACATCCTCCCTACGCTTACCCCAATAACTCATATAAAACGGTATTTCGATTAGCGAATCCACGGAGCCAAAGCTGGGGGCCATCTTTGTCGACAAAAGATTTTCAAGATTAGCCTCAAGAGCAACATCCTTCTTAGCCTGAAATGTTACCACGCCGCCGCCATGATCCAGCATCCGACTGCAAACCTCCTGCTGCTCACTATTGGCATACCGACCGGGGTAGTAAATCGTCTCGACCTCGTCAGATGCCGCAAGAAATGCTAGAACTTTTTCAGCATTTTCCAACGTGCGCTGCATACGAAGATCGTATGTTCTCAGACTACGCAAAAGCATATATGCCGAGAAGTTGTCTATGATCCCGCCACGCATTGACCTCTCATCCCATGTGCGAGAGTACAACTCATCATCAAGGCATATGACGGCGCCTGCCAGAACATCATTATGCCCACCGATATACTTGGTGCAGGACATAACCAGATAATCGACCCAGGCAAGATTATCTGGGCCATTAAGCAAGCCTTGAAACGTAATATCAAGAATAATTCTTGCCTTGGGAAACTCCCGCCTTACTCTTTCGACATCAACAACCTTCAAAAAGGGATTAGATGGACTTTCGACAAAAATTATGACATCAGAACCATCCTCGCCCCCCTGAACCAAGGCGTCGACGTCAGAGAAATTCTCTACGCTTATGCCAAACCTTTTCGAAAAATTGTCAAGAATGGAATTGCATTTACGATAGAAAATACCAACCGTCATCACTCTGGAGTTACCATCTATCAGCGAGTTAAAACAGGCTGACAGTGCGGACATCCCGGAATTAAACAAAAGAGCACCACGTCCACCATGAAACTTGGAGAAGTAAAACTCAAGCTGCCGCACAATGACACTGGAATCACGTGCGTAACGCACTGAATTATACTTATCACCGTGATAATTCAGAATATTCTCAATGGACTCAAATGCATAAGCTGTCGAAAAGTTTATTGACGGAACGAGAGGCCAGCCATAAACCGGGATTTCCGATGGCTGGCCGAGAGTGCTCTTGCTATCAAGGTGACTTGTATTTAGATAGTCAGTCACTGTTTTCATTTGCAATCACCTGCTCGCCGTTTATATAACCGAGATTATGCGCAACCTGAAAAAGGTTTAGCTTTTGTTTCCAACTGAGTGCATCAAACCATACGTCAAAACAGCCATCCACGCCAAGCAGCTGCTGCAGGTCGCTCTGCTTCCGCACTGCGGCATCAAGAGCAAACCACAGCCTATCCCTTACCATCGCCCTACGATCAAACCACGGCCCTTCGTGAACGACGCCACTCCCCAGCCTTCGCTTTAGAGATTTCATCACCCGGAAGTACAACCTGAGCGGGGAGTTTAACCAGAATGGCAGAACAGGATTCCAACCCTTTACATGCAGCAGCCACCGGGCCGGCCAAAGCAGCGGCGTGGCCATTAGCCGGAATACTCGACGATTCAACTTCCAGCTCTGCGGAATCTCTGAAGCCAGCTTGACCACCTGACAATCCAGAAACGGCTCATAGCTACAGAACAACCGTCGATTTGCGTGAATGTTTGGCGCCCCAACGGCCATGCTAGACGGCCATACATTGAACCATTCATCAGCTGATTCTTCGCCGCGAAACGTAGATACTAGATGCCAGTGCTCCTGCCATCGCTGCCGCACAGCGGCACTAATATCATCCGGAAATATCTTGGCAATATTGTTCGGCTTATAACTCTTCTTATTGGCAATTTCCGGCAGAAAAAGCACCCGACCACTACCGCTAACCCGCACGGCATGCTCCCCCTTAAGAAGCCGGTCCGATGCAAAGCCACCAAAAACTGCAGCATAGCGGTTGAGGCTCTCCGATCGATGGTACCCATACGTGTGAGCATGCGCATACTGGGAGCCAGAGCCCACCAAGTTCGAGCACTCTGGAAAAAGCTTCAAGTAGCGCCTGGGGTCCCGCTGAATCATATGAAATCGGGCACCGAACAGCTCTGATGCACGACGCGCCACCTCTCCCTCTCTGTTCATTCCGTTGAGAAAGATATAGGCATCCTTTCCCTTCAAGTTGGACAGCAACCCCAGCACCACTCTTGAGTCTTCGCCACCACTGACAAACGAAGCAACTCCATCCATGCCCTCTGTCACCCTGCCAACATACTCCCGCAAACTGTCACGCAGCTTTTTAGCAGCCAATCGAATTCCGGAGTCACGATTCGCGTGCGGCAACGTCCAGTAGGCTCGCTCCTCGACGGTTGTACGACTGGATTGATCATGCATATGCACTGAGGCAGGAGAGATCTGTGCAACATTGCGATACAGCGTGTATGGATATGTCACAAATCCATGCAATATAAAGTCAACAGCAGATATCTTATCGGGGTTTGCCTTCTCCCCGGCGATCTTTGCTACCACATCAACATGGGTTCCAATAACTGTGTGCAGTTCTGATTGATGGCGATACACAGGGATGAATGACATCAAGTCCGTGACAACACAAATGGATCCTGCCTCCTTGTCGACTACAAGAACAGCATAGGGACCACTGAGATCATCACCCCAGTTCACCTCGCCCGCCAGCCATCTTCGATAGACTGCATCGGTGGCAATGCTCGATTCCTCGTTCAACAGAAATGTGTTGTCTCGAAACCGCAGGACTGGGCCACCAGCTATGGCCACAATATGCTTTTCTGTCTCCAAAGGCTGAAAGCCCTTATATGGGCCATCACTAACAACCAGGGCGCCCCAGCTTCCCTCAAATCGGTGCAGCCTCTCATTCGTGGTGTCAGGTATTGCACGGAGCGCAGAAGCCAGAATTTCTAACGAAGAAAGATCGGACGTATAAATGAAATCGCTCATTACTTCCAGCCCCTCTCAGAGCAACATAAGCCCTGAATAATTAGCATGCACCCATGACACTATGAACAATGACTGCCACACTCAAGCTTAAACACTCTCTTACATCATGACCTGCACAGCGCTAGCTCCCACCAATTTTTTTCAGCGATCTATGCACAGCCAACTCCAGAATATTGAGCCTCTTAAGCCACTTGCTACCTTGAAGAGGGTAATACATCCAAGGCTTGGGTAGCTCGTCATTGATGCATTTCAGAAAGTCTTCGGCGAATGGCAAGACCTCGGCTGGCCGACACATCAACTCTTGCTGCGCAGCTTCAGACAGCATTTCAAACGGATAGAATCCGACGCCGCGCTTTTTCTCAGCCCAGCGTAAGGCAAATGTTTTCTTCTTGCCCCGATAGGCCGGAACCTCCGGCAACCACATGGCAATCGGTGCGTAAAGATGCCCCATCTTGCCAAACAGCTGTCGGGCCTGCAGGTCATTCTCCGGTTCCGATCTGGCAAACACCCAGTTCCTCTCCAGCAGCCTTGCGGGCTTTGTAATCAGTACCGCAGAGAAATGGCGCCCGGCACTCTGGGAGGTGTTCTTGCGGAAATAGGCCTTCTTGTCGGCGTCATATTGCAGCGTGGCGACATCACGGGCGCGATTACAGCCCTTGAGAAAGCAGGGCTGAATAAACGCTAGTGCGGGATCAGCAGCAAAGATGCCGTTGATATCCTCCACCTCTTGCTCGGAAATTTGCCGCACCACTTGCATGTCATCCTGAATAAAGCAGACCAGCTGCTCATCCTTGGCATACTCAAGCGCAGACTGCATATTGCCGTATAACCCGCCGAGCTTGTGCGTCGAGGTTTTTCTCGGCTGAAGCACAGCATGGCGCTGCGAGATCTCCTGAAGAACCCCACGGGTAAAATCGTCATCGCTGCTATCGTCGAAAACAGCAATGCTGGCGTGAGGCGCTGCGCGCTCAATGCTCTGAACACAGTTCTGCAGGAACTGGCCGCGATTAAATGAAAAAATACAGAACAGCATCAACGTCCCCGGTAATGGCGTTACGAGTTACGTTCCTGAGGGTCACGCCGGCGCGCCTGCTTGACCCTCAGCCAGGTTCTCATCCGAGTATCTGTCTCACTACCACTGTAGCGGCCCTTCTTGATATGTCGAATGCGGTAGACACCCGGAATCGGCAGTGGCACGCCCTGACTACGCAACAACCAGCGAAACGCGCGGTCTTCGTGACACTTGGCGAAGCTTTCCACCGGCGTCTGATAAAGACGAATGTTGCGGCAATAGCCCACTGCCCGGCAAACATCACCATGGGCAATCTGCAGCGGCCCGGTGGCACGCGACGGATGAAAAGTAACGAACTCCGAAGTATCGATATCCAGCACCTGCTCTTCACCAACACCTGCTTTCAGCATCGGATTATCTTCTTCGAGCAGGTCGGTGCAGTGCTCATCCTGAGGAAAGACCAGCGCATCACGCCGCCCCTGCAGCAACTTCGCCAGAGCATCGAGGCAGCCGTCGCGGAACATCAGATCACAATCGGTAAACCAGACCCAGTCCGCTTTTGTTTCCAGCGCAGCCAGATTGCGGCCGATGCCTCGACGAAACAGCTGCTGCCTCGGCAGCGGTCGCCAGTTCCAGTTGACGCCGGGTACGGACTGGCCGGAAAAGAATTCCAGCAGGCGGGCTGTTTTCTGATCCTCAGGCGCATAGAAAACCGTCATCGTGACGTCAATATCACGCGGCGGGTAACGCACCAGCGAGCTGAGCTGATAAACCAGAAGATGAGAGTAGTTCCAGCAATGGCTGACCACTTCAAGACTCAGCCGGCCCTCACGGGCCGCCCGCTTCTCTACCGGCGGCAAGTCCGGCTCGAACCAGCTGGCCGGAACAAACCCCTTGGCGGCGAGCCGGTAGAACGCCAGTTGCAGCGCCTGTTTCATCAGCCCTTAACCGGCGACAACCAGTGGTTGTACTTTTCCAGCTTGCCACGAACCAGATCGAAGTAGATGGTCTGCAGCTTTTCCGTGATCGGACCTCGCTTGCCCTCACCGATGGCGCGGCCGTCGAGCTCACGGATCGGAGCGACTTCAGCCGCAGTGCCGGTAAAAAAGGCTTCGTCAGCGATATAGACTTCATCGCGGGTAATGCGCTTCTCGATCACCTTCAGGCCATTTTCTTCAGCCAGCTGAATCAATGTCTTGCGGGTAATGCCATCAAGGCAGGAGGTCAATTCCGGGGTATAGAGAATGCCGTCCTTGATGACGAATATATTCTCGCCGCTGCCCTCGGCCACATAACCTTCCGGGTCCAGCAGCAGCGCTTCATCACAGCCCACCGACAAGGCTTCATTCAATGCCAGCATCGAGTTGATGTAGTGACCGTTAGCCTTGGCCTTGCACATGCTGATGTTGACATGGTGGCGGGTGTAGGAACTGGTGCGCACCTTGATGCCTTTCTCGATCGCTTCCGGACCGAGGTAAGCACCCCACTCCCAGGCCGCAACCATGACATGCACTTTCAGGTTGGCGGCGCGCAGGCCCATGCCTTCGCTGCCAAAAAATACCATCGGCCGCAGGTAGGCGGACGGCAGATTGTTTTCGCGCACAGCTGCCAGCTGGGCAGCGTCGATCTCGTCTTTGCTGAACGGGATCTTCATGTTCATGATGTGCGCAGAGTTGAACAGACGATCGGTGTGCTCGCGCAGACGGAAAATACATGCGCCCTTGTCTGTAGCATAAGCACGCACACCTTCAAACACACCCATGCCATAGTGCAGGGTGTGCGTCAGCACATGCACCTTGGCTTCGCGCCACGGAACCAGTTCACCGTCCAGCCAGATAACACCATCACGATCTGCCATCGACATGGCTACACCCTCAAATAATCAGCAATGTTTGCGGCAGGGATGCCGCTCCTACAGGTCGAACCAGGTTTTCCAGATGGTGCGGACCCCCTCGCTGAGTTCGCGAAACCGGGCCTCGGGGACCACGGCGGGTTCCTTGCGCAACGCCAGCCGGTGGGCGGCAGAGCGACAGGCGAGATACGCCTCGCGAAGCAGGCCGGCGTCCGCAGCCGGCATCAGATCAAGCGCCGCCAGGGTTTCCAGCAAGCGCATGTTGTCGGTGTACCGGGTCAGTTCACCGAAGCGGGGAGCCCATCTGAGAACGCCGTATTGCACCATAAATTCGATATCAACGATACCTCCGGGGCTGCGTTTCAGGTCGAACATGCCGTCCCCCGGGTGCTCCAGCTGGCCGATCATGCGCTCACGCATCTCCAGCACATCCTGCTTGAGCTTCGCCTGATCGCGGCTCTGACACAGCACCCGGTGACGGATCTCCTCGAACCGCTTGCCGGCGCGCTGGCAGCCCGCCACCGCCCGCGCCCGCACCAGCGCCTGATGCTCCCAGGTCCAGGCCTGTTCGCTCTGGTAACGCTCGAATGCGGTCATCGAGCTGACCAGCAGGCCGGAGGCGCCGGAAGGGCGCAGCCGCATATCGGCATCATAGAGCTGGCCGCTCATGGTCCGGGTGGTGAGGATATGAATGATGCGCTGGCCCAGCCGGGCAAAAAACTGCTCGTTGGCCACCGGCTTTTCACCGTCTGTCATCCCGTCGGCTGCGGCATCGTGGAGAAACACCAGATCCAGATCGGAGTTGTGGCCAAGCTCGATACCACCAAGCTTGCCATAGCCGACCACGACGAAATCCGGGTCACAGACACTGCCATCGGACCGCGCTGGCCGACCATGTTTTTCCACCAACGGCTTCCAGGCCAGCCAGACCACTTCGTTGAGAATCGACTCCGCCAGCCAGGTCAGGTAATCACTGACCTTCATCAGCGGCAGTACCTCGGTCACTTCCGAGGCGGCAACGCGCAACAGGTGCGCCTGTTTGAAATTACGCAGCGCCTCCATTTGCTGCTCAAGATCCTCCGCCGGCAAGCGTAGTAACAGCTGGCGCAATTCGTCGTCCAGTTCGGCGCGGCCGGGCGGAGCATACAGGGTCTGGACATCGAGCAGCTCGTCCAGCAGCACCGGGTGGCGGGTAATCTGGTCACTGATCCAGGGGCTTGCCGCGGACAGCTTGACCAGCTGCCCCAGCGCCAGCGGATTTTCCACCAGCAGGGCGATATAGGCAGAGCGTCGCAAAACCGCTTCCAGAAAACCGAGCAGGCGGGCACAGGTAACTTCGCCCTCGCCCTGATTGCCGAGCGCTTCGATCAGCAACGGCATCAGACGATCAAGGCGTTCGCGGCCAATGGTCTGCATATTGCCGACCGCCCGACCATCACGGAACTGTGCCAACTGCGCCAGCACCGCTTGCGGTTCGCTGACACCAAGATTGCCCAACCGCTCCAGCGCCTGCTCTTCATCAAGGCGGCCGAGCCAGAGATCACTCAGATCATCGTCAACGACTACATGGCTGTCGCCGTTACGCTCCGGGTCCGCCACCACCTGATCGAAATGGACGCGAACCTGATCCCGCACTTTCGACAACTTGCGCTCGAACCGGCTGCGCTCACTGAACCCCATGGCCCAGGCCAGCCGCTGCCAGCCGATATCGGTATCCGGCAAACGCTGGGTCTGCCGATCTGCCACCGCTTGCAGGCGATGCTCGACATCGCGCAGAAAAATGTAGTTTTCCCGCAGCTCCGCCACCGCCTCGGCCGGCAACAATCCGGCTTCCTGCAAGCGTGGCAGGATCACCAGCAGGCGCGGGTCACGCAGCACCGGCAATTGTCCACCACGAATCAGCTGGAACGCCTGAACAATAAATTCCACTTCGCGAATGCCACCGGGGCCGAGCTTTACGTCGGCCTGAATGCCCTTGCGATTGACTTCGCGCTCAATCAGCGCCTTCATCTCGCGCAGCGACTGGAACGCACCGAAGTCGATATAGCGGCGATAGACAAATGGCGCCAGCCGTTCACGCAAACGTTCACCGGCGGCGATGTCGCCCGCCACTGGCCGCATCTTGATCATGGCGTAGCGTTCCCACTCGCGCCCCTGTTGTTCGTAGTAGCTTTCCATGGCGTCAAAACCGACCGCCAGCACGCCACTCTTGCCCCACGGACGCAGGCGCATGTCGACACGGAACACAAAGCCATCGGCAGTCACCTGATCCAGCACCCGGATCAGCTGCTGGCCAAGGCGGACAAAAAACTCGTGATTGGACAGCTCGCGCCGACCACCACGGGTTTCTCCTTCCGATTCGTAGGCAAAAATCAGATCGATATCGGAGGAAAGATTCAGCTCCCGGGCACCGAGTTTGCCCATGGCCAGTACCGTCAAACGGACCGGATTGCCTTCTGCATCCGTAGGCGTGCCGTCCTTTGCCGTTAACCAGTTGAACAGCGCATCGAGCGCCACATCAATCAGCGAGTCCGCCAGCAAACTGAGGTCATGGACAGTATCGGCGTAGAGAGAGCGACCCTGATCGCCGAGCAGGTCACGCCAGATAATCCGCGCCATATGACAGTGACGCAGGTGGCGCAGGCGCCGTTGCAGATCGACCTCATCGGCGACATCGACCAGAGCCTGCTGCAACTCGGCACGCAACTGTGAAGCATCCAGCCGCCCGGACAAGCGGCCGGGCTGCGCCAGCCATTCAGTTAGCGCCGGGCGCCGGATCATCTGCTCGGCAACATAATCCGATCCGGCCCAGATCCGGGGCAGGCTGGCAGACAATGCGGGTGGCAGGGACTGACCGGTATCGGAAAACGCGCGCCAGTGCTGTTCCACCAGCGCGTGCAGAAAATCCGGCAAAGAGGAAAAATCGGGGAGTGTCATGCCGGCGGATTATCCACCGGCTCCACGCGAAATACCATGTCGTTCAGGGCAACCAGCCTGACTCGGCTGCCTGCCGGCAAGTCAGGGCCATGCACTGACCAGCGAGTGTCGTCCAGATGGACATACCCGGTGCCGTTCTCAATGGCTTCATCCAGCTTCACTACGTCGCCGATATGGCTGGCGCCACGACGATTCAGGCCAGGTGCATCCATCGCCACCGGCTCCCTGACATAACGGCGCCAGGCATACAGCGCCACCAGACCACCGATGCCGAACATGATCAGCTGCATTTCCCAACCCGGATAAATACCGAACAATGGCAAAAGCAGCACCACAATGCCGACAAAAATTGCCGCCAGGCCATTCCACATCAGCAGGCTGCCGCCGATAAACACCTCCAGCACCAGCAACAGCAGGCCAAGCAAGACCCAGTGGTGATAATCCAGCGTATAGAGCCAGTCCATCAGGCGCTTCCCTTCTGCATGGTCTGCCGGACAATCTCGGCAACACCACCCACCGCGCCCATCACGCCGGTCGCATCCACCGGCAACATGAATACCTTGCTGCTGTTTGATGAACCAATCTGACCAAGCGCTTCGACATACTTCTGGGCAACGAAATAGTTCACCGCCTGAATATCACCTTCGGCGATCGCCTTGGATACCATTTCGGTAGCGCGCGCTTCCGCTTCGGCGGCACGCTCACGGGCCTCGGCATCAAGAAACGCAGCCTGGCGCTCACCTTCGGCGCGAAGAATGTCAGCCTGTTTCAGGCCCTCCGCCTTGAGGATGGCAGCCGCTCGCAAACCTTCCGCTTCAAGAATGTTGGCGCGCTTTTCCCGCTCGGCTTTCATCTGGCTGGCCATGGCCTGAACCAGATCCTCCGGTGGCGAAATATCACGAATCTCGATCCGGGTGACCTTGACGCCCCAGGGATTGGTGGCCATATCGACAATACGCAACAGTCGCTCATTAATGCCGTCACGCTGGCTGAGCATTTCATCCAGATCCATGCTGCCAAGCACGGTACGGATATTGGTCATGGTCAGGTTACGAATAGCGTACTCAAGCTGATTAACCTCGTAGGCAGCCTTGGCCGCATTGACAACCTGAAAAAAACACACCGCATCAATCTTGACCATGGCGTTATCTTTGGAAATCACTTCTTGAGGCGGAATATCCAGCACACTTTCCATCATGTTTATCTTGTGGCCGATCGAGTCCACCAGTGGAATGATGATGCCAAGCCCCGGCCGCAGTGAATGGGTATAGCGACCAAATCGCTCGACGGTGTACTCATAGCCCTGCGGCACCATCTTGGCACCCATGATGACCAGCACCAACAGTAATGCCAGAAACCCGAAAACAACTGCTGCCCCCACTGCCTTTCTCCTTATGTTGGTTGCCGACTCAGAACAACACGTCCTGAATCGGTGTCACTCGCATCACTTCTTCAATGGTTGACAGCCCGCGGGCAACTTTCAGGGCACCGCTGATGCGTAACGGTTTCATGCCTCCCTTCAATGCCTGCCGGGTAATCGCTTCAAGATCATTGCTGCGATGAATCACACTTTTCAGCGCCGGAGTGACCGGCAGGGCTTCATATACACCCATACGGCCACGGTAACCGGTGCCACGACACTCCAGACAACCGACCGGGCGACAGACTTTTTCCGGCATCTTCATTTTGAAAGGCTTGACCAGCTCGGCCCATGCCTCTTCATCAGTGGCAACTTCTTCCTTGCAATCCGGGCACAGGGTACGAATCAGTCGCTGGGCCATAACGCCAATAACGGTGGAAGTAATAAGATAATTCGGCACCCCGAGATCGATCAGTCGGGTGATGGATGACGGCGCATCATTGGTGTGCAGGGTGGACAGCACCAGGTGGCCGGTCAATGCCGCCTGCACCGCCATTTCCGCAGTGGCCAGATCACGAATCTCACCGATCATGATAATGTCCGGGTCCTGCCGCAGCAGCGCCTTGACGCCATCGGCAAAGCCGACATCGATATTGGCCTGCACCTGCATCTGGTTGAAGCTTGGCTCCACCATCTCGATCGGATCTTCAATAGTGCAGACATTCACTTCAGCAGTGGAAAGCTGCTTCAAGGTTGAATACAGGGTAGTGGTTTTACCGGAGCCGGTCGGGCCGGTAACAAAAATAATACCGTGCGTACTGCGCGTCATGCGCCGCCAGATCTCGTGGTCTTCCTTGCTGAAGCCAAGCTGGTCAAACGAGCGCACCAGCACGTCCGGGTCGAAAATCCGCATCACCATCTTTTCGCCGAACGCCGTCGGCAGTGTCGACAGACGCAGTTCGATTTCGGCGCCATCGGCATTGCGGGTTTTCAGGCGGCCATCCTGAGGCCGGCGCTTCTCGGCCACGTTCAGGCGGCCAAGAATCTTCAGACGGGCCACCACCGCTGCCATGATTGTCGCCGGCAATTCGTAAACATCATGTAACACGCCATCAATCCGGAAGCGCATCTTGCCGACATCGCGGCGCGGCTCCAGATGAATATCGGAAGCGCGCTGACTGAAGGCGTACTGCAGGATCCAGTCGACGATGGCGACCACATGCTGGTCTTCGGCATCGAGATTGCCCTTGCCACCCAGCTCGAGCAGCTGTTCGAAGTTGGTCACCCCGCTGAGCGACTGGCCACCCTGATCGCGGGCGCCGGCAATGGAGCGACTGAGGTTGTAGAACTCGATCCGGTAACGACGCAGATCTTCCGGATTGGCAAACACCACCTTCAGTTCGCGTTCGCGCAGGGTGGCGCGCAGATGCTCTTCCCAGTCACGTTTGAATGGCTGATCACAGGCCACGGTGACGCTGTCACGCTTGATTTCCACAGCCAGGATGCCGTGCCGCTCGGCAAACGCATAGGACATCACGGTAGTGACCTGATCCACTTTTACCTTGAGAGGGTCGATATGGTATTGCGGCAGCCCCGACTTGCCGGCCAGCCATTCGGACAGGAAGTCGATATCAATGATGCGATCACCACGCTGACGATCACCGAGCTGATATTTGGCCACTACCTCCAGCGGATGCCAGGACAGCTCCTTTTTCTCCCGCGGGGTGGTGGAGATGATGTTGTAGTCTTCCTGCGCCACCCGCCCCTCATCGAGCAGCTCGCGCATTACCCAGCGCACATCGATGTCGATGTCGGCCTGCTTGCGGCCACTGGCTTTACTGGCGGGGGTCTTGATGGTCAAAGTCGGCGCTTCCCTGTTTTTCAGACACTTTACCCGCCGCCCGCGTCCGCGTCAGCCCCGCCGCGAAGGAAGCCTGCAGGCATGACTTGCCTGGCAGCGGCGCCTATACTCGCCGCAACATGACAACCAGATGACTATTCGGAGTCAACTTTATGTCACTCGGCAGCTCCATTGCCGGCCTGTTCGGCCGCTCCCCGATTACCCCCCTGCAAAAGCACTACGAAACCGTGCATGCCTGTACCGAGGCACTGGTTCCCTTCTTCGAGGCCGTCATAGCCGAGGACTGGGACCGGGCCCGGGAGTGCCAGCAGGCCGTTGCCGAACTGGAGAATCAGGCCGACACCCTGAAACGGGAGTTCCGCAAAAACCTGCCCAACAGCCTGTTCCTGCCGATGCCGCGCACCGACCTGCTCGATATGGTCGGCATGCAGGACCGGGTCGCCAACAAGGCCAAGGATATCGCCGGACTGATGCTGGGCCGGCAGATGCGGATTCCGGCGCCGGTGGCCGAGGACATGCTGGCCTTTGTCCGCCGCGCCATCGACGCCTCCGCCCAGACCATGACCGCCATCAACGAGCTCGACGAGCTGATTGAGACCGGCTTCGGCGGCCAGGTGGTCAAGCTGATCGAACGCATGCTGGAGGAACTGGACCGCATCGAGGGCGACACCGACGAGCAGCAGATCCGTATCCGCGCCACCCTGTTCACCCAGGAAAAGGACTGGCCGCCGGTGGACATGATCTTCCTGTACCAGATCGTCGACTGGGTTGGCGATCTCGCCGACCGCGCCCAGAAGGTCGGCGGATTCCTGCAAATGCTGGTCGCACGGTAAGGGGGCAAGACGATGGCATGGCTTGTTGAGCACAGCACCACCGTTTTGATTCTTGCCGGCCTGTTCGGCTTCTTTATGGCCTGGGGTGTCGGCGCCAACGACGTTGCCAACGCCATGGGCACTTCAGTTGGCGCCAAGGCGCTGACCGTGAAGCAGGCGGTACTGATCGCAATTGTGTTCGAGTTCGCCGGCGCCTATCTGGCCGGCGGCGAGGTCACCGAGACCATCCGCAGCGGCATTATCAGTAGCGGCTCGG
>JBECKT010000075.1:0-20890 GCA_040235405.1 Alcanivoracaceae bacterium | reverse complement strand
TTTTTTAAAGCAGGTATGCAAGGCGTTGCCGCCGCGATTGTTATTGGCCTGGGCGTTTCGGCCTGGTGGTATTTGCAGCCGCAGGAGTTGCCGGAGGGTTTCGCCGCCGGCAACGGCCGGGTTGAGGCGGTGGAGATCGATATTGCCACCCGCACCGCCGGCCGGGTCAGGGACATTCTGGCCAGCGAGGGCGATTTTGTCCGGGCCGGGCAGGAACTGGCGAGAATGGATACGGCGGTGCTGGAGGCGCAGCTGCGCGAAGCCGGGGCGCGCTTGCAGCAGGCGCGCATAGGCATTGATACCGCCCAAAGCCAGGTGAGTCAGCGCGAGGCCGAGAAACGCGCCGCCGATGCACTTATTGTGCAGCGCGAGGCCGAGCTTGATGCAGCGCGCCGGCGTCTGGCGCGCAGCGAGGAACTGGCGGCGAAGGATGCCGTGCCGATGTCGACGCTGGATGATCACCGCGCCAGCGTTCAGGCGGCCCGGGCGGCGGTCGCGGCGGCGCAGGCCCAGGCGGCCGCCGCGCAGGCGGCCATCAGCCAGGCCAGGTCTAATGTGGTTTCGGTGCGTTCGGCGGTGGAGGCGGCCCAGGCCACGATCCAGCGCATTCAGGCCGATATCGACGACAGCGTGCTGAAAGCGCCGCGTGACGGCCGTGTGCAGTACCGCGTTGCCCAGCCCGGTGAGGTGCTCTCCCCGGGTGGGGTGGTGCTGAATATGGTGGATCTTGCCGATGTTTACGTAACTTTTTTCCTGCCGATGGAACAGGCCGGGCGAATTGCGTTGGCAGGCGAGGCGCGGATCGTGCTCGACGTCGCGCCGCAATATGTGATCCCGGCCGAGATTTCCTTTGTGGCGGATGTCGCGCAGTTCACGCCCAAGACAGTGGAGACAGCACAGGAACGGCAAAAGCTGATGTTCCGCGTCAAGGCGCGGATTCCGCCGGCCTTGCTTGAACAACACCTGCAGCAGGTCAAGACCGGCCTGCCGGGGATGGCTTATGTGCGGCTGGACCCACAGCTGCAGTGGCCAGCGGAGCTGCAGGTCAGGTTGCCGCAATGACCCGCCGGGACGGCGCCCCGTTGATTGCCCGGTTGCAGGATGTTTCCTTGCGCTATGGCAAGGTAAGTGCCCTGGACAAGGTCACCGTGGATATTCCGGCGGGCTGCATGGCCGGGCTGATTGGCCCGGACGGGGTTGGCAAGTCGAGCCTGCTGGCGCTGATATCCGGCGCCCGGGCTGTCCGGCAGGGCCAGGTGGAGGTGCTTGACGGCAATATGGCCAATGCCCGCCACCGCCGCGCGGTGTGCCCGCGTATTGCCTACATGCCCCAGGGTTTGGGGCGCAACCTGTATGCCACGCTGTCGGTGTTTGAGAACCTCGACTTCTTCGGCAGCCTGTTCGGGCATGCTGGCGCCGAACGGGCGCGCCGTATTGCCGCGCTGACACAAGCCACCGGGCTGAAGCCGTTTCTTGACCGCCCGGCGGGCAAGCTTTCCGGCGGCATGAAACAGAAGCTCGGCCTGTGCTGCGCGCTGATCCACGACCCGGACTTGCTGATCCTTGACGAACCGACCACCGGCGTCGACCCGCTGTCGCGCCGCCAGTTCTGGGATCTGATCGCCGGGATCCGCCGTTCCCGGCCGGGCATGAGTGTGCTGGTGGCCACCGCCTATATGGAAGAAGCGGCACGCTTTGATTGGCTGGCGGCGATGGACGGCGGACGGGTGCTGGCCAGCGATAGCCCGCAGAACCTGTTGGCCCGCACCGGTGCGGCGACACTGGAACAGGCTTTTATTCGCCTGTTGCCGGAGGATGCACGGCGCGATTACCGGGCGGTCGAGATTCCGCCACAGCCGCAGGACCAGGGCGATACCGCCATCGAGGCCCGCGATCTGACCATGCGCTTTGGCGATTTCACGGCGGTGGATCATGTCAATCTGCGTGTTCCGCGTGGCGAGATTTTCGGTTTTCTCGGCTCCAACGGGTGCGGCAAGACCACCACCATGAAGATGCTCACCGGCTTGCTGCCGCCGAGTGAGGGCCGGGCCTGGCTGTTCGGCCAGCAAGTGGACCCGCACGACCTCGCGACCCGCCGCCGGGTTGGCTATATGTCGCAGTTTTTTTCGCTTTACACCGAGCTGACCGTGCGCCAGAACCTGGCGCTGCATGCGCGCTTGTTCCAGGTGCCCGCTGCCGAAGTTGCCGGGCGGGTGGACGAAATGGTTGAGCGGTTTGATCTGGTTGCGGAGGTAGACAGCTTGCCGGGCCAGCTGCCCCTTGGGCTCCGGCAACGCCTGTCGCTGGCTGTCGCCATGATCCACAAGCCGGAGATGCTGATTCTTGACGAACCCACCTCGGGGGTTGATCCGGTGGCGCGCGATGCGTTCTGGCGCATGCTGGTGGAGTTGTCGCGCCGCGACCGGGTGACCATTTTCATCTCCACCCACTTTATGAACGAGGCCGAGCGCTGCGACCGCATTTCGTTGATGCATGCCGGCCGGGTGCTGGTTACCGACACGCCCGCCGCCCTGGCAAGCCAGCGCGGGCTGGACAGCCTGGAAGATGTCTTTGTCGCCTGTCTGGAGGAGGCCGCGGCCCAGGGTGCAGGCGCGGCAGGCCAGCAAAATGACCCCGCTTCGCTGGCATCCGTCGAGGCTGCGCCCGCCCGGAGCAACCCGCCGGGCTGGCGGCGCCGGTTCGACCCGCGCCGCATGATCAGCTATGCCCGGCGCGAAGGCCTGGAGCTGCGCCGCGATCCGGTCAGGATGACGCTGGCGCTGCTGGGCAGCGTTATTCTGATGTTCGTGATGGGCTATGGCATCAGCCTTGATGTCGAGGACCTGACCTTCGCGGTGCTGGATCACGACCAGACCAGCCTCAGCCGCGGCTATACCCTGAACCTTTCAGGCTCCCGGTATTTTATTGAGCGGGCGCCGATTACCAGCCATGCCGACCTTGATCGGCGCATGCGCGATGGCGAGATCAATCTGGCGATCGAGATTCCGCCGGGCTTCGCCCGTGATATTGCCCGCGGCCGCCGGGTCGAGATTGGTGCCTGGATTGATGGCGCCATGCCGACCCGGGCGGAGACGGTGCGCGGCTATGTACAGGGCATGCATGGCCACTGGCTGATGGCCCGGGCGCGCGAGGCCGGCTACGGCGATGCATTGGCGGGGCTGGTCAATATCGAGACCCGGTTCCGCTATAACCCGGACGTCAAAAGCCTGGTGGCGATGGTGCCGGCGGTGATCCCGCTGTTGCTGATGCTGATTCCGGCGATGCTCGCGGCCCTTAGTGTGGTGCGCGAAAAAGAGCTGGGTTCGATCACCAATTTTTACGTTACGCCAACCACGCGGCTCGAATTCCTGCTGGGCAAGCAGCTGCCTTATGTGGTGTTGTCGTTCCTGAGCTTTTTGCTGCTTACCCTGTTGGCGGTTACTGTCTTTGGCGTGCCGCTGGAGGGCAGTTTCCTGACCCTGGCAGCGGCGGCGCTGCTCTATGTTGGCGCGGCCACGGCCGCGGGGCTGCTGATTTCCACCTTTATGCGCAGCCAGATTGCGGCGATTTTCGGCACGGCGGTGCTTACCATCCTGCCGGCGGCGAGCTTTTCCGGCATGATCGATCCGGTCTCTTCGCTGGAAGGGGCAGGGCGGCTGATCGGCGAGATCTACCCGACCACGCATTTTCTCACCATTTCGCGCGGGACTTTTTCGAAGGCGCTTGATTTCTCTGACCTGCATGCTGCCTTTGTGCCACTTGCGCTGGCGGTGCCGGTGCTGATCGGGTTGTCCGCAGCGTTGCTCAAGAAGCAGGAGCGCTAAGCCATGGGTATGGCCAATATTGTTCATCTCGGGGTCAAGGAGCTGCGCAGTCTGGTGCGTGACCCGATCATGCTGGTGCTGATCGTTTACGCTTTCACTTTTTCCGTTTACACGGCGGCCACGGCCATGCCGGAGACCCTCAACAAGGCGCCGATCGCCATCGTCAACGAGGATCGCTCGCCCCTGTCGTGGCGCATTGTCAGCGCCTTTTACCCGCCGCACTTTGTGCCCCCGGTGGTGATTGACCAGGCCCAAATGGACGCCCGCATGGATGCCGGCCTTGATACCTTCGCGCTGGATATCCCGCCGGATTTCCAGCGCGATCTGCTGGCCGGGCGCCAGCCCACCATCCAGCTCAATGTCGACGCCACACGGATGAGCCAGGCGTTCACCGGCAGCGGCTATATCCAGGCTATCGTCAGCGACGAGGTGCGCACCTTTGTCCAGCGCTACCGCGAGGTGCCGGAGCTGCCGGTCGATCTGGCGCTGCGGGCGCGCTTCAATCCCGAGCTGAACCAATCGTGGTTCGGCGCCATCATGCAGGTCATCGACAATGTGACCATGCTCTCCATTGTTCTCACTGGTGCGGCCCTGATTCGCGAGCGCGAGCACGGCACGGTGGAGCATCTGCTGGTGATGCCGGTGACACCGTTCGAGATCATGACCAGCAAGGTGTGGGCAATGGGGCTGATCGTACTTGTCGCCACCGCCTTCGCGCTTACCGTTGTGGTGCAGGGCTTGCTGGCGGTACCGATAGAAGGCTCGCTGCTGCTGTTTCTGTTTGGCACGGCGCTGCACTTGTTCGCGACCACCTCGATGGGTATCTTTCTCGGCACTGTGGCCCGCTCCATGCCGCAGTTCGCCCTGCTGCTGATGCTGGTGCTGCTGCCGCTGCAGATGCTGTCCGGTGGCGCGACGCCGCGCGAGAGCATGCCGGAGGCGGTGCAGTACATCATGCTTGCCGCACCCAACACGCATTTTGTGATGCTGGCCCAGGCGGTGCTGTATCGTGGCGCGGGCATGGCCACGGTCTGGCCGCAGTTCCTTGCCATTGCTGCCATCGGCGCGGCCTTGTTCGGCCTGGCGCTGGCCCGGTTCCGGCGCACCATCAGCACCATGGCCTGAGCATGCAAACGACGGCTACACATTATTCAGAGGGTTAGGATGAAAATTCTGGTTACTGGCGCTGCCGGCTTTATCGGCTTTTATCTGGCCCGCAAGCTGCTGGAGGCCGGCCATGAGGTGGTCGGGCTCGACAATCTGAATGACTATTACGATGTTTCCCTGAAGCAATCCCGGCTGGATCAGTTGAATCCGTACCCGGCGTTCCGTTTTGTCCGCATGGATCTGGCCGATCGCCGGGGCATGGCGGCGCTGTTCGCCGAAGAGTGTTTTGATCAGGTCGGGCATATGGCGGCGCAGGCCGGCGTGCGTTACTCGCTGGATAACCCGCATGCCTATGTCGACAGCAATCTGGTTGGCTTTGTCAATATTCTCGAAGGCTGTCGCCATCATGGCGTCAAGCATCTCGTTTATGCTTCGTCCAGCTCGGTGTATGGCGAGAACGGCAAGACGCCGTTTGCCGAAACCGACAATGTTGATCATCCGTTGTCGCTGTATGCTGCGACCAAGAAATCCAATGAACTGATGGCGCATACTTACAGCCATCTTTACCGTTTTCCGGCCACCGGGTTGCGGTTTTTTACCGTGTACGGTCCGTGGGGGCGGCCGGATATGGCGCTGTTCAGATTTGTTCGGGCGATTTTTTCCGGCGAGCCGATTGATGTGTATAACCACGGCAATATGGCCCGTGATTTCACCTATGTGGATGACATTGTCGAGGGCGTGGTACGGGTTCTTGGTGTGCCGCTGCCGGCGTCGGACGGCCCGGTGCCGCACCGGATTTTTAATATCGGCCGGGGCCAGCCGGTGCAGCTGGTGGATTTTATCAGTGCCATCGAGCAGGCCGCCGGGCGGGTTGCCGTGCGCAACCTGATGCCGATGCAGCCGGGCGATGTGCCGGTCACCTGGGCCGACACTTCGGCACTGCTAGCCGCCACCGGCTACCGCCCGGAGGTAAAGATGCCCGACGGCGTGGCCCGTTTTGTTGACTGGTACCGCGACTACTACCGCGTATAACCCCCCGATCATTTCGTAGGAGCGGCCCCCTCTTTCGTAGGAGCGGCTGATCAGCCGCGATAATCTTTGTAGGAGCGGCTGATCAGCCGCGAAAAGATTTCGCCGTCGATCGACGGCTCCTACGGGGGTGGCGGAAATCTTTCGCCGTCGATCGACGGCTCCTACGGGGGTGGCAGCAACTAACTGATATTGCGGGTATAATGCCCCGGCTTTCAGCCAAGGGATCTTTATGAATATCACTATCTTTGGTACCGGCTACGTCGGTCTGGTCACCGGTACCTGTCTGGCCGATGTCGGCCATAACATCATCTGTGTGGATGTCGACGCCGGCAAAATCGCCGGGCTTGAAAATGGTGTGATCCCGATCTATGAGCCGGGCCTTGAACCCATGGTGAAGCGCAATGTCGCCGAGGGCCGGCTGCATTTCACTACCGATGCGGCGGCGGCGGTTGCCTTTGGCCAGATCCAGTTTATCGCGGTGGGTACCCCGCCGGATGAGGACGGCTCGGCGGATCTCAAGTATGTGCTCACGGTGGCTCGGACTATCGCTACCCATATGGATGGCTACAAGGTTGTGGTCGACAAGTCCACGGTGCCGGTGGGCACCGCCGACAAGGTCCGGGCCGCCATGCGGGCAGCACTGGCCGAGCGTGGCGCCAGCATTGAATTCGACGTCTGCTCCAATCCGGAATTCCTCAAGGAAGGCGCCGCCATCGAGGATTTCTCGAAGCCGGCGCGTATTGTGATCGGCACCGATTCCGAGCGTGTCGAAAAGCTGATGCGCGAGTGCTATGCACCCTATAACCGCAATCACGACAAGATGATCGTGATGGATGTGCGCTCTGCCGAGCTGACCAAGTACGCGGCCAACGCCATGCTTGCCACCAAGATCAGCTTTATGAACGAGATGGCCAATCTGGCCGAGCGTCTCGGTGCCGATATTGAAGCGGTGCGTATCGGTATCGGCTCGGATCCGCGTATCGGTTACCACTTTATTTATCCCGGTGCCGGTTACGGCGGCTCCTGTTTCCCGAAGGATGTGCAGGCGCTGGCCCGTACCGCCTCGCAGGCGGGTTATGCGGCGCCGCTGCTTAATGCGGTGGAAGCGGTTAACGATGCCCAGAAGCAGACCCTGTTTGCCAAGCTGACCAGGGCGCTTGGTTCCGTCGCGGGTAAAACCATTGCCGTGTGGGGCCTGTCGTTCAAGCCGGAAACCGACGATATGCGCGAAGCGCCATCACGGGTGCTGGTGGAAGCGGTGCTGGCTGCCGGCGGCAAAGTGCAGGCTTTTGATCCGCAGGCGGCCCACGAAGCCGGCCGCATTTTTGGCGAGCGCGACGGCCTGAGCCTGGTGGCAACCCGGGAGGCTGCCGTTGCCGGCGCCGATGCGCTGGTGATCTGCACCGAATGGAAAGCGTTCCGCGCGGTTGACTTCGCCTGGCTGAAAGCGCAATTGCAAGATGCGGTAGTGATCGACGGCCGCAACCTGTACGACCCGGAACAAGTGGCGGCAGCCGGTTTGCAATACTGGGCCGTAGGCCGCGGCAAAAGCATCGAAGGTAGCCAGCCATCATGATTAAAAAAGCCGTTCTCCCCGTGGCCGGTCTGGGCACCCGTTTTCTGCCGGCCAGCAAGGCCATTCCCAAGGAAATGATCACCGTGGTCGACAAGCCGGTGGTGCAGTATGTGGTGGAAGAGGCCGTGGCCGCCGGTATTACCGAGATCGTGCTGGTCAATCACGCGCTGAAGAAAGCCATCGAGGATCACTTCGACGTTCATTACGAACTGGAAGCGGAACTGGAAAAAAAGAACAAGACCGCGTTGCTGGAGGTCGTGCGTAATATCGTGCCGGCCGGTGTCCGGGTGATCAGCGTGCGTCAGGGCCGGCCGCTGGGTCTGGGCCATGCGGTGTTGTGCGCCCGCGAGGTGATCGGCGCTGCACCTTTTGCCGTGTTGCTGCCGGATGTGCTGGTGGATGGCGATGGCCTGACCGGCGCCAATGATCTGGCGCGCATGCTGCAGGCCTATGAGCAGCATCAGGCTGCCCAGGTGATGGTGCAGCAGGTGCCGATGTCGCGGGTGGATCAGTACGGTGTGGTGTCGCTCAGCGGCGCCGCACCGCAGGCGGGGCAGAGCGTGCCGATGACTGGCGTGGTGGAAAAGCCGATGCCTGCCGATGCGCCGTCGGATCTTGCTGTGGTGGGCCGTTATGTGTTGCCGGCGCGGATTTTCGAACTGCTGGCCAATACCGCCCCCGGCGCCGGCAATGAAATCCAGCTGACCGACGCCATCGCCGCGCTGATCCGGGAACAAAAGGTGGAAGCCTATCGGATGATGGGCGCCACCTATGACTGCGGCAGCAAAATCGGCTACCTTGAAGCCACCCTGCGCTACGGCCTGCGCCACCCCGAAGTTGGCGCCCCATTCCGCGACCTGATCAATAATTTGTAGGCGCCGCCCGTTTTGTAGGAGCGCCGCCGTTGTGTAGGAGCGGCCGATCGGCCGCGAAAAGATTTCGCCGTCGATCGACGGCTCCTACGGAGTGTGGTAACGGAGTGTGGCAGTAGCCGCCAGTTTTGTAGAGCGCCGCGGTTGTGTAGGAGCGGCCGATCGGCCGCGAAATCTTTCGCCGTCGGTCGACGGCTCCTACGGTGAATCAATGGCATCAGGAGATCCATCCCATGCATCTCGACATCTACGGCGACACCCTGACTGCGTTGGTGACTGCCGCGACCTTGTCCTCCACCGGGCATCAGGTGACATTGCGGGTGCCGGCCGGGCAGGTGGCGGATGATCTGGATGCGGGCCGCATGCCGTATCAGGAGCCGGGCCTGGAGGCGATGCTCGATCAGCAGCAGCAGGCCGGCCGATTGCTTGCCGGCAGTGCCGATGAGATGCCCGGCGACCGGGTCGAAGCGGTGTTTCTGGCGCTGTCTCCGGCGGCGTTGCCGTTTGCCGAGTCGGTGATTGATCAGCTGGCGTTGCGGCGTGAACACAGCTGGCTGGTGGTCAATCAATCCAATTTTCCGGTGGGTACCACCGAGAGTTTGCAACAGCGTTTGCGTGATGGCGCCGATGCCGGTGTCGATCGCGCTGTGATTGTGATGCCGGAGATGCTGCAGGAAGGTGCCGCGCTGCAATCGTTTATGCGTCCTTCCAGTATTCTGGTGGGCTGCGACAGTGATTGGGCCGAAGTTCATATTCGCGAGATACTGCGGCCGTTTAACCGGCTGCGTGATGTAATGCGCCTGTTGCGTCCGCGCGAGGCGGAGTTTACCAAGCTGGCCATTAACGGCATGTTGGCCACCCGGCTCGGTTTTATGAATGACATGGCGTCGCTGGCCGATGCCTTGCAGGTGGATATCGAACAGGTACGCATGGGTATGGGCGCCGACCCGCGTATCGGCGAAGCGTATCTTTATCCGGGCTGCGGGTTTGGCGGCCTGAATTTTTCCCGCAACGTGATGAGTCTGGCCGACACGCTGGAATCGTCCGGGGTCGGTTCCGAATTGCTTGAACAGGTGCTGCTGATTAACGAGCGCCAGAAGGAAGTATTGTTTCGCAAACTGTGGCAGCACTACCGCACCGATCTGCATGGCAAAACCGTGACCCTGTGGGGCGCGGCATTCAAGCCCGGCACCGGCCGTATTGATAATGCACCGGCGCTGAAACTGCTTGATGCGTTATGGGCCCAGGGTGTTACCGTGCGGGTGCATGATCCCAAGGCACTGCCAACCCTGCGTGCGCATTACGGCGAGCGCGCCGATCTGCTGTTGTGTGATGATCCTTACGAGGCCGCGCGCGGCGCCGATGCACTGATGCTGGTGACCGAGTGGAAGGATTACTGGAGCCCGGATTATCCGCGCCTGCGCAGCCTGATGGCGCAGCCGTTGCTGCTTGATGGCCGCAATATTCTGGATCCGGATTTTGTTCGCAGTAGCGGTTTTGTTTATTACGGTATTGGTCGGCAATAGTGCGCTGCACCGACAGCCGGATAAAAACGGAGTTTTGCCATGCGTAGTCGAACCGGGGTGCCTGCCGATACCGTGTGGCAGCAGTTAACCGAGCACGCGGCCAGTTTGCAGGATATTCATCTGGCGCAGATGTTTGCCGATCAGCCGGATCGTTTTGCCCGGTTGTCGCGCCGTGCCGGCCCGTTGTTGCTGGATCTGAGCAAGCAGCGTCTGGATGGCCGCACCCTGGATCTGCTCGGCAAGCTGGCCGATAGCCGTGATCTGCGCGGCTGGATCAACCGTCTGTTTGCCGGCGAGCCGATTAACCACACCGAGCAACGCGCCGCCATGCACTGGGCGCTGCGCGTGCCGGCGCCGCAGCCGTCGCCGGTGCAACAGCAGGTGCAGGAGCAGCTCGACCGGATGAGCCGGCTGGTGGAACGCATTCATGCGCGCCAGTGGCGTGGCGTTACCGGTGAAGTGATTACCGATGTGGTGAATATCGGTGTTGGCGGTTCCGATCTGGGGCCGATGATGGTGTGCCGGGCACTGGAAGACGCCAGCGATGAACGCGCCGTGCGGACCCATTTTGTTTCGTCCATGGATGGCAGCCAGGTGTCCGGGTTGCTGCGTCGGCTGCGGCCGCATAGCACCCTGTTTATTATTTCCTCCAAGTCGTTTACCACTATCGATACCCTGTATAACGCCGGCACCGCCCGTGCCTGGCTGCAGCGCACGCTGGGCGATGATCCGGCGGTGACCGGTTGTCACTTTATTGGTGTGTCCTCCGCCACCGACAAGATGGATCAGTGGGGTATTCCGCGCCCTAACCAGCTGGCGTTGTGGGATTGGGTGGGTGGACGTTTTTCGCTGTGGTCGGCGATCGGTTTGCCGATTGCCTTGCGCCTGGGCATGCAGGGTTTTCGTGATCTTTTGGCCGGTGCGCATCAGATGGATGAGCATTTTCGCAGCGCGCCGTGGCGCGACAATGTGCCGGTGCTGATGGCGCTGACCGGGGTCTGGAATACCAATATTCTCGGCATTCATGCCCACGCGGTGTTGCCCTATGACGGCCGTCTGAAGTATCTGCCGGCGTTTTTGTCGCAGCTGGAAATGGAATCAAACGGCAAATCGGTGACCCGGGATGGCGAGCCGGTGGCAACGGGAACCTGCCCGGTATTGTGGGGGGAGGTGGGCCCGAATGCGCAGCACGCTTTCTATCAGCTGTTACATCAGGGCACCGAGCCGGTGACCTGTGATTTTATTGCACCGGCAAGGCGTTATCACGAAGGGCGCCATGACGCGGCGGCGGCGGAACTGCTTGCCCAGCATGAACTTGCATTGGCGAATTGTTTTGCCCAGTCGAGATTGCTGGCCTTTGGTGAAGCTGCATTGCCGCCGGGCGACCAGTTGCCGATGCATATGCGCTATCACGGTAACCAGCCGAGCAGCACCTTGTTGCTGGACGAGCTGGGCCCGTTTGCATTGGGGGCCTTGCTGGCGGCGTATGAGCACAAGGTATTTGCCCAGGCGGTGATCTGGCAGATCAACCCGTTTGATCAGTGGGGCGTGGAAATGGGCAAGCGGATTGCCACTGAAACCCTTGAGCTGATCAAGCGCGGCACCGCTGGCGGGGACATGGATTCCTCCACCAACGGCCTGATCGATGCTGTTGCAGGAGCCGTCGATCGACGGCGAAGTTTTCGCGGCTGATCAGCCGCTCCTACGGGTCAGCCGCTCCTACGGGTCAGCCGCTCCGGGTTATTCAGGGCTTCCTTCGGGTACTACGTCTCTATTCGTCAATCACCCATCGTGGCTCAGTTTGTAGCAGCCTCTGCAAGGGCTGCTCTCAGCTTCTCCGGGATCGGGGTGGGGCGGCGGCTTTGCCGGTCAACGAATACATGGGTGAAGTAGCCTTCCGCTGCTGCTGCGTCTTCGCCTTCGCGAAAAATCGCCAGGCCGTACTCCACCGACGAATTGCCCAGCTTGTTGACGCGCAGGGCGCCGTGCAGTTTTTCCGGGTAGGCCAGTGGTTTGTGGTAGCTGCAGCCGGAATTGACTACCAGGCCGATAATATCGCCGGCATGAATATCCAGCCCGCCTTCGTTAATCAGAAAGTGGTTGGCAACCGAATCAAAGTAACTGTAGTAGGTCACGTTATTGATGTGGCCATAGATGTCGTTGTCGCTCCAGCGGGTGCTGATCGGCTGGAAATAGAAATAATCGGCACGCCGGCCGAGGGGCTTTTTTTCACTCATGCGATTTTGTCCCGATTCAGTATTTACCAGGCGGCCTGATAGATGGCGACGGCATCCGCTTCGCTCACTTCGCGCGGGTTATTGACCAGCAACCGTTGCTGCAGCATGGCATCCGCAGCCAGACGGGCAATGGCATCCTGCGGGATATTCATTTCCCGCAGCCGGGTCTGCAAGCCCAGTTCACCACACAGGTTGGCCAGCCAGTTGATCAGGGTGACGGCGGCGTTGCTGCCCACCAATGTGCCGCCGCGCAGAACGTGTGGCGCCAGTTCGGTATAGGCCTTCTCGGCCTGTGGCAGGTTAAAACGCATCACATGCGGCAGCACCAGTGCATTACTCAGGCCGTGCGGGATGTGGTAAATGCCGCCAAGCGGGTAGGCGAGGGCGTGTACTGCAGCGACCGGGGCATTGGCAAATGCCTGCCCGGCGAGCATGGCGCCGAGCAGCATATTGCTGCGGGCGTTCAGATCGCTGCCGTTATTGACCGCGGTTTCGATATTGCTGCTGAGCAGTTTCAGCGCTTCGCGGGCGAGCATGTCGGAATAGGGGTTTTTACGATGCTTGCTGGTGTAGGCCTCAATGGCATGGACCATGGCATCAATACCGGTGGCTGCGGTCACGGCCGCTGGCAGGCCGACGGTCAGGCTGGCATCCAGCAGCGCGACATCCGGCAGCAACTGCGGCGCAACCACGCCCATCTTGGTGGTTTCGCCGGTGGTGACGATGGCAATCGGGGTGACTTCCGAGCCGGTGCCGGCGGTGGTGGGCACCTGAATCAGTGGTAGCCGGGAGCCTTTGGCATTGCCGACGCCATACACCTGTTGCAGGGTCTGTTCGCCGCTGACCAGCAGGGCCACCAGCTTGGCGGTGTCCATGGCGCTGCCACCGCCGAAGCCGATCACCCCGTCGCAGCCGGCATCACGGGCCACTTTCAGGGCCTGCTCGACCACGCTTTCCGGCGGATCGGCCACCACATCCTTGAATACGCTGACCGCCAGGCCAGCCTGCTGCAGCCGATTGACCAGCGGTTCGAGCATGCCACTGGCGGCAATGCCGCCATCGGTGATGATGCAGGGCCGCCGCATGCCGAGATCGCTGGCGACCTGTGCCAGTCGTTCGCTGGCGCCGGGCTCGCAAATCAGGCTGCGGGTAGTGGCAAAGGTAAAGGCAGTCATTCCGGTATCCATGGCTATCGTTGCGCCGATGTTAAACCCCTGCTGCGCTGTGGCAAACTGCTGGCAGGGACAGTCATTGGCAAGACGGAGAGCGGGGCATGGGGAAACCGACCACGGATCAGCTGGAGCAGGCGCTGGCGCAGGCCGCCTGGCTGCGCGAGCACGACATGGATGAGCATTTTCTCGGCAAGTCACTGCTCAATCACAATTACCGACTGCATCTGCTCGAGGATGTCCTGCACAAGGCCAAGCAATATCTGCACTCCGGGAGCAGTGCACAGGGGCACCGGGAGTTGCTCAGGGCGATCGAGAAGGCCGAGATCGCCTCCCGGGATATCGGCGAGGAAGACGAAAGTCTGGGCCATTGAAACGCGGCATTGCCGGGCCGCAGTGGCTCCCCTAACATACGTTTCAAACGTTTGTTTCGGGGGGCTTTATGGCGCAGGCAGGCACGGTTGGCCGGATTCTGGATAGTGCAGAGGTCCTGTTTGCCGATAAGGGTTTTGCTGAAACCAGTTTGCGCGCCATCACCAGCAAGGCCGGGGTTAATCTGGCTGCGGTCAATTACCACTTCGGTTCCAAGGAGGCGCTGATTCAGGCGGTATTCGAGCGCTTTCTGAATCTGTTCTGCGCCCGTCTGGATGGCTTGCTGGCGGAGCTTGAGCGCAAGCCGGGTAGCGTCACCGTCGAACGTTTGCTGGCAACCCTGTCGCAAAGTGCGGCGGCGGTGCAGCGCGGCGACCCGCAGCGGGTGGCAATCTTCTTTCGTTTGAGTGGCCTTGCCTACAGCCAGGCACAGGGGCATTTGCGGCTTTTTTTTCGCGAGCATTACGGCGAGGTATTCCGCCGGTTTCTGCGCCAGTTGGCCGTGGCGGTGCCGGATGTGCCGCCGATGGAAGTGTTCTGGCGGGTCCATTTTGCTCTCGGGGCGACCATTTTTGCGCTGTCCGGCATGGACTCGTTACGGGCAATCTGTCGCAGTGATTTTGGCGTGACGCTGTCGGCCCAGCAGGTCAACGACCGGTTGCTGAGCTTCCTTGCCGGTGGTATTCGTGCCGCGCTGCCGGCATCCTGAGCCCATGCATATTCATATCTCGATTGCCGGGCAGTTACTGACGCTGACCGACGTTGCCGGCCATGTCCGGGTCTGGCCGGTGTCCACGGCTGCCAATGGTCCCGGCGAACAGCAGGGTAGTGGCTGTACGCCGCGCGGTTTGCACCGGGTTCGTGCCCGTATCGGCGCCGGCTTGCCTGCCGGTGCGGTGCTGGTTGGCCGGCGCTTTACCGGGGAAATCTGGTCGCCGGCGCTGGCGGCTTCGTTTCCGAAACGTGACTGGATTCTGTCGCGCATTCTCTGGTTGTGTGGCAATGAACCGGGCCGCAACCGGTTTGGCCGCGTGGATTCCATGCGCCGCTTCATCTATATTCACGGCACGCCGGAGGACCAGCCCATGGGCGTGCCGCGTTCCCATGGCTGTGTGCGCATGCGCAATGCAGATGTCATTGAATTGTTCGACCTTGTTACGGTCGGTTGTCCTGTTCTGATTGAATAATTTCCGGGGAAATTTCATGTCTGCCCAGCCCTTGCTGATGCTGGATGTTGCCGGCCAGTCCCTCACGGCGGAAGATCGTCAGCTGCTACGTCACCCCGGTACCGGTGCGCTGATCCTGTTCAGCCGCAATTACGATAATCCGGCGCAACTGGATGCGCTGATTGCAGCAATTCGCGCCGAGAGCCCCGATATCCTGATTGCGGTGGATCAGGAGGGCGGTCGGGTTCAGCGCTTCCGCGACGGTTTTACCGGCATCCCGCCGATGCGAACGCTCGGGCGCCTGTATGACCGTGATGCGGACGCCGCCCTGAGCGCATCGCATCAGCTTGGTTTGCTGATGGCGGCGGAACTGGTTCCGCACGGTGTCGATATCAGTTTTGCCCCGGTGCTGGATCTGGATTTCGGTGCCAGCTCGGTGATTGGCGATCGCAGTTTCCATGCCGATGCCGATGTAGTGGTGGCACTGGTTGGTGCTTTTATTGATGGCATGGCCGATGCCGGTATGGCTGCCACCGGCAAACATTTTCCCGGGCATGGCTTTGTTCAGGGTGACTCGCATCTGGAGCTGCCGGTGGACCATCGCAGCCTTGATGAAATTCGCGCGCAGGATATGGTGCCGTTTGTGAAGCTGGCCGACCGTCTGGCCGGGATGATGCTTGCGCATATTGTTTACCATCAGGTGGATAGCCAGCCGGCCGGCTTCTCGAAAATCTGGCTGCAGCAGGTGCTGCGCGATGAGCTCGGTTATCGCGGCCTGATTTTCTCGGATGATCTGTCCATGGCCGGCGCGGCCGGTGCCGGCAGTTATGCCGAGCGTGCCGCCGCGGCACTGGATGCCGGTTGTGACATGGTGCTGGTCTGTAACGATCGTGCCGGCGCTGTTGAAGTGCTGAACTATCTTGAGCGGCGTCCGGCCAGCCCGGTGGTGCCGGCACTGACCATGCGGGCGCAGCGTGAGCGGCAACATCAGCTGGCGCCTGCCGTTCTTGACGCGGCCAGAAAAACCGCCGCCGCACTGTTTGAGGAGGTGACATAATGCTGGAGACCTTGCAGCCGTTTTTTCAGCAATCCGATCAGATGAAAATCTGGCTGACCCAGGTATTTATCGTCGTGTTTGCCACCGTGTCGGTCAACTTTGTGTTGATGCGGGTGATTGATATTGCCGAGAAGCTGGTCGACAAGACCGAGTCCCTGTGGGATGACGCGCTGCTGGAAGCGGCGCGTATTCCGGTGCGTCTTTTTGTCTGGACCATCGGTATTACCTTCGCCGTGGATATTCTGGATAACGTCACTGAGACTGCCGCCTTCGGCTATTTGCCACAGGTTCGCAGCATTGCCTATATCGTTATCCTGAGCATGTTCTTCACCCGCTTTATCAGCTTTGCCGAGCACAATATTGTCGACCCGGAACGCATGTCCAAGCCGATGGACCAGACCACCGCGCGGGCACTGGCGAAATTGTTGCGCATGTCGGTGATGATTACTGCGGGTCTGATTATTCTGCAGGAGCTGGGCTATTCTGTGTCCGGGGTGCTGGCCTTTGGTGGTATCGGTGGCATTGCCATCGGCTTTGCTGCCAAGGACCTGCTGGCCAATTTCTTTGGCGGCATGATGATCTACCTGGACAAGCCTTTTGTGGTGGGTGACTGGGTGCGCTCGCCGGATCGCCAGATCGAAGGCACGGTGGAAGACATCGGCTGGCGCCTGACCCGGATTCGCACTTTCGACAAGCGGCCGCTGTATATCCCCAATTCCATGTTTGCCAGCATCGTGGTGGAGAACCCGTCGCGCATGAGTAATCGGCGCATTTTTGAAAATCTCGGGGTCCGTTACAGTGACGGTCATCTGATGAAGGCTATCTGTGATGATGTTCGTGCCATGCTCAAGTCACACCCGGATATTGATCAGCAGCAGACCATCATCGTTCACTTCAATCGGTACGGCGAATCTCATCTGGAGTTTATGCTGTATGCCTTTACCAAAACCAGTGAGTGGGTGCCGTTCCATGCGGTCAAGGAAGATGTGCTGTTGAAGGTGATGCAGATTATCGAAGGCCACGGCGCCGAGTTTGCCTTCCCGACCCGCACTTTGCATATCGCTGCCGACGGCCATCCGGATGAAGCCGCTATTTTGCAAAAGATCACTGAGGAGCGTCGCCCATGACCCCGGAGTTTCGTCAGCATTTGCTGGAAGTGCGCAACAATGCCCGCCAGTTGTACTCGGCGGAACAGATTGATGAGGCCATCAGCCGTATGGCGCAGCAGATCAACCGTGATTACGCCGAGCATGATCCGCTGATGTTGACGATCATGAATGGCGGGGTGGTGCTGATGGGCAAGCTGTTGCCGCAACTGGATTTTCCGCTGCAGATTGACTACCTGCACGCCAGCCGTTATCGCGGCGAGACGGCCGGCACTGAAATCGAGTGGATTATCACGCCGGGCACCTCGCTGAAAGGCCGCAACGTGATTATTGTTGATGACATTCTCGATGTCGGCTCGACCCTGCTGGCGATTATCGATGCCTGCGAAAAACAGGGCGCGGCGTCCGTGGCCACGGCGGTACTGGTGGACAAGGTGCATGATCGCAAGGCACGGCCAGGCATGAAGGCCACCTATACCGGTGTCGAAGCGGAAGATGCCTACCTGTTCGGTTGCGGCATGGATTATCGCGAGTACTGGCGCAACGCGCCGGGCCTGTTTGCCGTGGAGGGCCTGTAATCATGCTGGCGTTTATCGGCGGCACCGGCCTCACCCGGATGAATGGCCTGACGGTTATTGATCGACATGATATCAGCACCCGGTGGGGGGCGCCGTCGGCACCGGTGGTCGAGGGCGAGCTGGCCGGCAAGCGTGTGCTGTTTCTGGCCCGTCACGGTGACCCGCATGTATTGCTGCCGCATCAGGTCAATTACCGCGCCAATATTGCCGCGCTGCAGCAGGCCGGGGCGTCGGAAATTGTTGCGGTCAATGCCGTGGGCGGCATTACCCGTCGAGCGCCGACGGCGTCTATTGTGGTGCCGGACCAGATTATTGATTACAGCTGGGGCCGTGAGTCCACCTTCTTTGATAAAAAAGAGGCGCCGGTTGTGCATGTGGATTTTTCCTGGCCATTTACGCCTGCGCTGCGCCAGCGTTTGCTGGATGCACTGGCGAAGGTAGAGGCCCACGCAGTGAACGGTGGCTGTTACGGCGCCACCCAGGGGCCGCGGCTGGAAACGGCTGCGGAAATCAGCCGGATGGAAAATGACGGCTGCGATATTGTCGGCATGACCGGCATGCCGGAAGCGGTGTTGGCCCGCGAGCTGGATATTCCCTATGCCATGTTGTCGCTGGTGGTGAACCCCGGCGCCGGCAAATCGGACCGGGAAATTACCATGCAAGAAATCGAGGCGGTGATTCATGCCGGCATGGGCAAGGTCTGTGAGGCGTTGACGGCGATGGTGGCCGACATTTGAGTGATGTCGATGTTGTGGTTATCGGTGCCGGCGCTGCCGGACTGATGTGTGCCTCGGTGGCGGCCTATCGTGGTCGCCGGGTGCGGGTGCTGGATCATGCCAATATGGCCGGCAAGAAAATCCTGATGTCCGGTGGCGGGCGTTGCAATTTCACCCACTTGAATAGCACCCCGGCGAACTTTCTTTCTGCTAATCCGCATTTTTGTATTTCCGCACTGAAGCGTTATACCCCGCAGCATTTTCTTGAGCTGGTGGAGCGCCATGGTATTGAGTGGGTGGAGAAGGCGCCGGGGCAATTGTTCTGCGCGGATAGCAGTCGCGACATTCTTGATATGTTGCTGCGCGAGTGCGAATGGTCTGGCGCGCAAGTGTCGCTGAAGGTTTCTATTGAGCAGGTCGAGGCGGTGCAGGGTGGTTACCGGTTGCGCACCACTGCCGGGGTGATCCGCTGCGAGTCCCTGGTGATTGCTTCGGGTGGCCTGTCGATTCCGACCTTGGGCGCCAGCGGTTTCGGTTATGCCATTGCCCGGCAGTTCGGTTTGCCGGTGCTGCCAACCCGTGCCGGACTGGTGCCGTTTACCCTGCAGCCGGCGCAAAAGGAAAAACTGGCACCCTTGTCGGGATTAAGCGCCGAGGTGCGGGTGCGTTGTCGTGATGGTGAGTTTGCCGAGCCGATGCTGATTACCCACCGGGGTTTGTCCGGCCCGGCGATGCTGCAGATTTCCAGTTACTGGCAGCCCGGTGATGAGCTGGATATTGATCTTGTCGGCCTGTCGCAGGCAGTAGCCAAAGACACCGTGCCGTTGCGCGCTACTTTGCAGACACTGCGCGATCGCTCTCCCAATGCCTGCCCGGAAACCTGGCTGGCCACCGTGCTGCCCAAGCGCTTTGCACAAACACTATGCGAATGGTACGGCTGGCAGGAAACCTGGCAGTTATTTGATAACGCCCGCCTTGATGCCATGGCCGAGCAACTGCAGAACTGGCGCATCAAGCCCTCCGGCACTGAAGGTTACCGCACCGCGGAAGTGACCCTGGGCGGCGTCGATACCGATGCGGTGTCATCAAAAACCTTTATGGTTCACAACCAGCCCGGCCTGTTTTTTATCGGCGAAGTCCTCGACGTCACCGGCCACCTCGGCGGCCACAACTTCCAATGGGCCTGGGCGTCGGCCTGGTGCGCCGGCCAATACGCGTGACACACGGCCGCAGGATTTGCAGGAGCGGCCGACCGGCCGCGAAAACCGCAGAGCACCCGTAGGAGCGGCCGATCGGCCGCGAAAGGGTTTCGCCGTCGATCGACGGCTCCTACAACAGCGGCAGGATTTTGAGGGGTGGCAGGATTTTGTGTAGGAGCGGCCGACCGGCCGCGAAAAGGCTTCGCCCTCGGTCGAGGGCTCCTACGAGGGTGGCAGGGTTTTGTAGGGGTGGCAGGGTTTTGTGTAGGAGCGGCCGACCGGCCGCGAAAAAACTTCGCCGTCGGTCGAGGGCTCCTACAACAGGGTGGCGATGGCGCTGGCGAATTTGCGGAAATCTTCCAGCTGGCGGCTGCAGATGGCAAAGACAATGTCCCAGTCCACTGCTTCGTAGTTGTGCACGACAATGTTACGGAATCCGACGGACTTGCGCAGGCGCCGGGCAAGATCTTCATCAATGACGCCGCACTCTGCCAGCAGGGAAAAAGTCTGCCCCATGGTCTGGGGAGATGCCACTTCGGCATGCTCGGCAAGCCAGTGTGCTGCAATATCCACACTGAGTTGCACGGCTCTGGTGAGATTCAGGGCAACGATATCCTGCAGGTCCAGGTCAGCTTTCAGCTGTTCCGCACTTGATGGCCGACGGCTTTCCAGTCTTGCTATGCATCGCCGCAGAGATTCCAGTTTCTGTGAGATTATTGCCCGGTCCATGCCTGCCGCCTGGTGCGCAGGATTAACTCCTGCAGGGGGATAAAATCCTCTACGTTGCCGAGGTGACGTACCAGCAAGTTGCCGCGGTGATGATTGGTATCCAGCAGTACCATTCCTTCCCGCAAAATATTGCCCAACAAGGGTTCGCCAACGGTGACAAGATCCACCAGATCAACACTGCGTCCTGTTTTCAGCGCAAGCTCTTCAATCAGTGCCAGCCTGGTGACGGCATCGATCGCCTTGCCGGAAAGAACGGCTATATCCACATCGCTATCAACCCGCGCTTGTCCCCGGGCAATGGAGCCAAACAGCACAATGAGCTGTACAGAGGGCAAGACCGAGGTAACGGCGCTGACAATCTCAGCGGTATTGGCGGAGGGTTGCTGGACTATATTCATCACGGCTCATTCGCTCAGAGTCAGTGATTCATAGTAGAGGCGCTATCAGAAGCGAGCAAGCAGCCGCGTGGGCAAGCTCAGGGAAGCGCTGAATAACCCGAAGGGGCCGATCGGCCGCGAAAGGGTTTCGCCGTCGATCGACGGCTCCTACGAGGGTGGCAGGATTTTGTGTAGGAGCGGCCGACCGGCCGCGAAAGGGTTTCGCCGTCGATCGACGGCTCCTACG
>JBECKT010000068.1:0-23071 GCA_040235405.1 Alcanivoracaceae bacterium | reverse complement strand
GATCTGTCGAAGCAGCTCAAGCCGGTATTCGCGGAAAGGGTTTTTATCCAGCTGGCGGATGCGTTGAAATGGCTGCCTCGTGCAGCCGGCCCGTATGATGTGGTGTTTATTGATCCGCCCTACGATATCGGCGCCCAGCAGCCCGCTTGCGATCTGCTGGCGCAGCATCAGTTGCTCGCCCCCGGTGCCTGGGTCTATGTTGAATCGCGCCGTCAGGATGATGCGCCGAACGTGCCCTGGCAGTTGGAAAAGGAAAAGACCATGGGCGATGCCGTGGCAAGGTTGTATCGCGCGCCATGACTTTCAAGCCGGCGCTTTTCCTTGCCAATTCTCATGTCCAGACGCTCTGGCCAACATTGCGTCGCAAGCTACCCCCGGTAGCACGCCGTGCAGAAAAAATGTTGTTGCCCGATGGCGATCATCTCTGGCTGCATTGGGGCGCTTCTCTTCCGGACAATGGCCGCATCGTCGTGCTGCTGCATGGCATTACCGGCTGCAGTGATTCACCCTATGCGCGCGGCCTGCAACATGAGCTGGACAAGATCGGCATAGCCAGCGTGGTGGCAAACGCGCGTGGTAACGGTGGCCGTCTGAACGATCGGCCGGAGTGCAGTTACGCCGGCGAAACCAATGATGTGCACGCGGTAATGGAGTATTTGCGAGAACAGCATCAGGCGCGGGAGTTGATCGTTATTGGCTACTCGCTTGGTGGATCAAGGCTGCTCAATTATCTGGTTGAAGATCGCCTCTCACCATTGATCATTGCTGCCGCAACGGTCTGTGTTCCTCTTGATCTTGGTATCTGCGCCCGCCGGCTCGATCAGGGCTTTTCGCGAATTTACCGCAAGCACCTCCTCGGTCAGCTCTGTGAGGATTTTGACGCCCGCCGCGCGCACTTGCGTGAGCATTTCCCGAAGTACGCCCGGCGCTTTGAAGATATTGGTCCGCTGGATGGTATTGGCAATTTTGTTGAGTACGACAACCGTGTGATTGCCCCGCTGTATGGCTTCCGTGATGCTGATGATTATTACCGTCAATGCAGCACCCTGCCGAAACTTGGGCGGATCAAGGTGCCGACGCTGATGATCCAGGCAGCGGATGATCCGTTTATGACACCGGCGGTTTTGCCCGGACCAGATCAGGTCTCCCCGAGCATCACGCTGGAAGTGACCCGCCACGGCGGCCATGTCGGTTATATCGCAGGCACTTTTCGAGAGCCGATTTACTGGCTCGAACCACGGCTTACTGAGTGGATTTCGCTTTGCTTCTAGAAAGGCCGTCCTGTCCTCAGACCACTCTCTCCAGTTCGGCGGTCAGCGCCTCAAGCCTTGCCAACTGATGCCGGTTATCGTGATCCCAAGGGTGAAACGAAGGCCGGAAATAATCTGCCCATGGTCGAACCAGCTTCCGTAGCACGCCTATTTCGCCGAAGGCATAACGTAATATTTCTCGCCAGCCGCGGGTGTTGGAAAGCTGCTTTTCGTGGCCAAGAATGCGCAAGTAAAACGGTATCGCGATGGTCCAGAACACTATCGTTGCCGCGATCAGGCCCATACTGCGTTGCAGATAAGCCAGTGGGCCACGACCACGCACGGATACCCAAACGTCAAAGGCCACAGACTTGTGCTCGGTTTCCTCCAGCGCATGCCAGATCCACAGGCGGCTGTAGTGCGGCTCGGCATTTTCCAGAACGCGCGGCTCGTTCAGTAATGCGTCGGCAAGAATGGCAGTGAAATGTTCCAGTGCGATGGTGGTGGACAGCTGCCATGAGGCTGGCAGTTTCTGCACCATACGAAGAAGGCGATCCACCATCTTTTCCATTGCCCTGGCGGCAGGCACTCTGCTGAACAGCGCTTCATTGTACTGTTCGTGTTCGCGGCCGTGCATGGCCTCCTGGCCGATAAATGCTTTCACTGCCTGCTTCAGTTCCGGGTCGGTAACGGCGTCCCGGTAGTTGCGCACACTGTCGATAAAGAAGCGTTCGCCGACCGGAAAGAAGATCGACAGGCTGTTGAGAAAGTGCGAGAGATGCATACTGTTCTTGTTCCAGGTCGCAATCTGTTCTGCGGGTACATTGAAATGCAGGTTGCGCTGGGTCGGCATGATCGGGCCGGCGTCGGAGTGCGGGTGACGAATCTGTTGCTGGCTAGCCATAAGTTTCTCCCTGACTGCTGATGGACGCAGCTCTTGTAAACAACTGTTCACTTCAAGGTAGAGGCTCGTCCGGGGCGAGTCAATGTCAGCGAGCCTGCCTTTCAGGCCAATCGTTCATACCAATCGTTCACATAATTGCCGAAGAGCGATTCAGATTGACTCCCCCGGTAATCAGCGTAGACTGGCTCTCGCACGAGAAAACCAGTCCATCTATGCTCAAAAGATGTCGGCCGCTCCATAGCAGTTCCCGTCTTGTACATACCTGGCTAACCCTCCCGCGCAAAAAATCGCCCGCAGAATCATCGGTTTACCGATGCTTTGATGAGGCTCAACCCAGTTCCAAGAAGGAAATTTGTAATGGCTACCACTACCGGCACCGTAAAATGGTTCAACGAAGCAAAAGGCTTTGGCTTTATCCAGCAGGCTAATGGCCCGGACGTTTTCGTCCATTTCTCCGCCATTCAGGGCAACGGTTTCAAGACTCTGGCCGAAGGTCAGGCAGTCAGCTTTACCGTGACCCAGGGCCAGAAAGGCCCGCAGGCTGAGAACGTCGTTCCGGCCTGAGCTGTACCCACCCCGATGCGGCTTGCCCGCATCGGGGTTTTACACCCCCTCCCGTTCTGCCCGCTATATCCTCCTGACCTGATGTTTTCTGGCTGATCCAGTCGTCGACTCCGTTTGCTCAAAAAATCATCTTGATGCACAATACTAATCATTGTGATGAGCTTGGCGCTGTGCCCCCCTGGAGCCACCATGCAATCTGCATTCACCATTGATCTGTATCGGCAACTGTCCCTGCCCGAGGGCGTGCTTGAAGACCGGGCTGACTACATTCGTCAGGTCCGCCAGGGCATACCCGGCTCGGTGGTGAAAGGTGCGATTGATCTGCTCGGCAATCGCGAGCTGTTTATCCGTTTGCTGCATACCACTTCGCCGAATCTCAGTCGTTTCTACAAGCGCAAAACCCTGAGCCCCGAGGATTCCGAGGAGGTGCTGGACGCGCTGCGGATCTTCATGGAGGCCATCCGCATTTGGGGCGATATCGGCAGTGCTCGCCAGTGGCTGGACACGCCGCTGCCGGCGCTGGCTGGTGAAAAGCCGGTAGACCTGTTTGACACCTTTGAAGGGCGCCGGTGGATCAGGCAGGTGTTGCGTAAAATCGAGTACGGTGAATTCAGCTGATGCAGCTGTTCCGCATCTGCCCTGAATCCCGGCTTGAGCAGTTTGACGGGCTGGGCGCCAGTTATAAGGATGGCGCCCGGTGGAATTCCGCCGGCAATCCGGCATTGTACTTTGCCTGTTCGGCAGCCGTCGCGCTGTTGGAGATGGCGCATTACCTGCCCTCCCCGCGTCTGATTCCCGCCAGCTATCGGCTCGGGGTCTATCAGCTTCCTGATGAAGTGGCGGTGGATGTGCTGTCTGAAGATCGTTTCCCGGAGGGTTGGGCAGAATATCCCTGGCCCCGTGCTACGCAGGTGTTGGGCGATGCCTGGCTGGCGGCAGGAACCGGCATCATCCTGACAGTACCCAGCTGCGCGGTTACCGGTGGTCTGGAACGTAGTGCCCTGTTCAATCCGCGCCATGCGGATGGCGGCTCGCTGAAACTGGTACAGGTCGTCGAGCACCTCTACAACGAGCGGGCATTTGCCGGTATCAGCCCCTGACGATTCGCCCGCAAACCCGCACCAGCGCAGGCGCGGAACGGCGCCACCCTTGCTATACTCCCACGACATTTTCTGCCCAGACCGACCATGACTGACCAGAACCGGGATCACACAAGCTGGTTTCGCAATTCCTCGCCGTATATCAACGCGCATCGGGGCCGTACCTTCGTGATCATGATCTCCGGGGAGGCGATCGAGGAAACGGGGTTCCATCATATCGTTCACGATCTGGCGCTGATGAACTCGCTCGGCATCCGACTGGTGCTGGTGCATGGCGCGCGGCCGCAGATTTCGGCACGCCTTGCTGCGCGCGGTGTCGAAACCCGCTTTGAAAGTCACACAAGGATTACCGACAGCGCCGCGCTGGAAGCAGTGCTTGATGCGGTCGGTGCGATCCGGCTGCGCATTGAAGGCCTGTTCTCCATGGGGCTGGCCAATTCGCCAATGCACAACGCCAGCATTCAGGTGGTCTGCGGCAACTTTGTTATCGCCAAGCCGGTGGGCGTGCGCGATGGTTTCGATTACCAGCACACCGGTGAAGTCCGGCGGCTGCAGGTTGAGGCGATCCAGAAGCAGCTTGAAGGCGGCAATATCGTATTGTTGTCACCTATAGGGTGTTCGCCCACGGGTGAACTGTTCAATCTGAATTCGGAAGAAGTCGCCTCCACCGCTGCGATTGCGTTGAAAGCCGACAAGATTATTTTCATGGGCGACAGCGCCGGCGTGACCGATGAGACTGGCGCCCTGTTGCGCGAAATGTCGCCTCAGGAAGCTGGCCAGCTGCTGGCTCGCGAAGTTATCAAGCACGACAACACCGAGCGCCAGCTCACCGCCGCCTGTCACGCTGCCAGTAACGGTGTGGCGCGTGCGCATCTGGTGAATTTCCGTGATGACGGCGCGCTGTTGCGCGAGCTGTTTACCCGCGATGGCTGCGGCACCCTGGTAACGCGGGAAATGTATGAGAATGTGCGCGGTGCCTATATCGAGGATGTCGGTGGCGTGCTTGAGCTGATCGAGCCGCTGGAGACTGCCGGTGTGCTGGTGCGGCGCTCCCGTGAGTTGCTGGAAAACGAGATCAAGCGCTTCACCATTATTGAACGTGACGGCATGGTGATTGGTTGTGCCGCACTGTATCCGTTTGACGATGGCAGGGTCGGTGAGTTGGCCTGCGTCGCCGTGCACCCGGATTACCGCAATAGCAAACGCGGCCGGAAAATGCTTGAACATATCGAGAAGCGGGCCATCCAGCAGGGTATCCGCGAACTGTTCGTGCTCACCACCCAGACCGCACACTGGTTCCAGGAGCTTGGCTTCGAGCCAGCCAGTGTCGATGATTTGCCCGGTGAGAAAAAATCGCTGTACAACTTGCAGCGCAATTCCAAGGTGTTCAGAAAACCCCTCTGAGGTCTGTCATGCCCGATTATCGCTCTAAAACCTCGACCCATGGCCGCAACATGGCTGGCGCCCGTGCCTTGTGGCGCGCCACCGGCATGAAGGATGGCGATTTCGGCAAGCCGATTATTGCCATCTCCAACTCTTTTACCCAGTTTGTGCCGGGCCACGTGCATCTGAAAGATATGGGCCAGTTGGTGGCCCGGGAAGTCGAGAAAGCCGGCGGCGTGGCGAAAGAGTTCAATACCATCGCGGTGGATGACGGCATTGCCATGGGCCACGACGGTATGCTCTATTCGCTGCCAAGCCGCGACATCATCGCCGACAGTGTCGAGTACATGGTGAATGCGCATTGTGCCGATGCCATTGTCTGCATTTCCAACTGCGACAAGATTACCCCGGGCATGTTGATGGCAGCCATGCGCCTGAATATTCCGGTGGTGTTTGTTTCCGGCGGGCCGATGGAAGCAGGCAAGACCAAACTGGGCGAGCACAAGCTGGATCTGGTCGATGCCATGGTTGTTGCTGCGGACGATAGCGTCGACGACGCCACGGTTGCCGAGTATGAGCGCAGCGCTTGCCCGACCTGTGGCTCCTGTTCCGGCATGTTCACCGCCAACTCGATGAACTGTCTGACCGAAGCACTGGGTCTGTCGCTGCCGGGCAACGGCTCGACGTTGGCTACCCATAGTGATCGAGAGCAGCTGTTCCTTGAAGCCGGCCGTCTGGTAGTGGACCTGTGCAAGCGTTACTACGAGCAGAACGACGAATCCGTGCTGCCACGCAATGTTGCCAATTTCAATGCCTTCGAAAATGCCATTGCTCTGGATATCGCCATGGGTGGCTCCACCAATACCGTGCTGCATCTGCTGGCGGCGGCGCAGGAAGGCGAAGTGAACTTCACTATGGCTGACATTGATCGGATGTCGCGGCGCGTGCCATGCCTGTCAAAAGTCGCCCCGGCCACGCAAAAATATCATATGGAAGACGTGCATCGCGCTGGTGGCGTGATGGCGATTCTCGGTGAGCTGGATCGAGCCGGCTTGTTGCATCGTGACAATCCGACCGTGCATTCGCCGACCATGGGCGCGGCACTGGAGAAGTGGGACATCATGCGTAGCAAGGATGACGCTGTGCTGAAATTCTACAGCGCCGGCCCGGCGGGCATTCCGACCCAAACGGCATTTTCCCAGAGCACACGCTGGCCGTCTCTGGATATGGATCGTGAAAATGGCTGCATTCGTTCGAAAGAACACGCCTACAGTCAGGACGGTGGCCTCGCTGTGCTGTACGGCAATATTGCCGAGCGCGGCTGCATTGTTAAAACCGCCGGTGTGGATGAATCGATTCTGGTATTTACCGGCCGTGCGCGGATTTTTGAATCGCAGGACTCTGCAGTGAAAGCGATTCTTGCCGACCAGATTGTCGCCGGTGATGTGGTGGTGATCCGTTACGAAGGTCCGAAAGGCGGGCCGGGCATGCAGGAAATGCTCTACCCGACCAGTTACCTGAAATCCAAGGGGTTGGGCAAGGTTTGCGCACTGCTGACGGATGGCCGCTTCTCCGGCGGCACCAGTGGTCTGTCGATTGGCCATGCCTCTCCGGAGGCGGCGGAAGGCGGTGCGATTGCATTGATCGAGGAAGGCGATACTATCCACATTGATATTCCGCAACGCACCATCGCTGTTCGGGTATCCGATGAGGAGCTTGCTCATCGCCGCAGCAAGATGGAAGCACGCGGCAAATTTGCCTGGAAGCCGAAGGAAATGCGTCAGCGCCGGGTCTCCGTTGCGCTGAAGGCCTATGCAGCGATGGCCACCAGCGCTGACCGGGGCGCTGTCCGTGATCTCAAGCAGTTGGGTATCGAATAATAACAGCGGAGAAGGGATTGACTCTGAAAACGGTATTGATGCCCTATGTGGCGATGCTGCTGACCAATCAGCGGCTGGCCCATCTGCGCGAGCGGCTGAGCACCTTGCGGCGATCGCTGCGCGGCAAGCCCCGCGAGGCGGTGTTCTATTTCCGCGTTGACGACCCCTATAGCTGGTTGCTGGCACAACAGTTGTCAGCACTGAGCCGCGACACCGGCCTGCGCATCCGTCCGCGCACCATGTTGCATCTGCCTTCGGAAATGTATCCGGAGCCGGAACTGTACAAGCAGTACAGTATCCGTGATGCGGCGCTGTCCGCACAGCTGCATAACCTGCAGTTCACCCCGGGCGCCGCGCCATCGCACAGTGATGCTTTTGCTGCCAGCCGCATTCTGCTCGCTCACGAAAATGATCCGGGCTACTTGTCACTGGCACAGACGCTGTGTCGTCATCTCTGGAGTGGTGACATCGATGCCGTTCACGTGCTCGGCACCCGCACGGATGTGATGGCGGAGAAAGAGGCGCGCAAGGAGCTGGAAGCGCGCCGTGACAATTTTCTCAACCAAGGCCATTACCTGACCGGCACGCTGCACTATGACGGCGTCTGGTACTGGGGGCCGGACCGTCTTGATCATTTACGCGAACGCCTTGCCCGTGAACGTGGCGCAGCCATGCCTCAAAGTACGCTGGCCTGGCGGCGCATTCGATTGACCCGGCCGCCGCGCGGCACCCAGGGCGAGAAACTGGAGTTGTTCTTTTCGTTTCGTAGCCCCTACTCCTATCTGGCGCTGGAGCGGGTGCTGAAGCTGAGCAAGCACTATCAACTGGCTTTGCAGATCAAGCCGGTTTTGCCGATGGTGATGCGCGGCTTGAGTGTGCCGCCAGTGAAGCGTTTTTATATTCTCAAGGATGCGGCTCGGGAAGCGGCGCGCGCCGATGTGCCATTTGGCAAGATCTGCGACCCGGTGGGTGCAGGGGTGGAGCGTTGTATGGCAATCTGGCCATTGGCAGAACGGGAAAAGAAACTGGTGCGCTTTGTCACGGAAGCGAGCCGGGCGATATGGAGCCGAGGCGTCAACGTTGCTACCGATGCAGGCCTGAAATCGGTGGTCGAAGCGGCGGGTCTGAAATGGCCTGATGCGCAGCAAGCACTGAAAGATAATGGCTGGGTTGAACAGGCAGCCAGAAATCGTGACGAGATGGTCGCAGCCGGAAGCTGGGGCGTGCCGACTTTCCGTCTGCGTGGTGTGACCTTATGGGGGCAGGATCGTCTGCCGGTAATCGAAAAACTGTTGCTTGAGGAAATTCGACCATGACTATTGCCTACTGGTGTGTGCTGATTGCTATTTTTCTACCTTACGCTTTTACCGGGTTTGCCAAGTTTCAGGGCGATTTCGGTCCGAAGCAGAACCATAACCCGCGCGAATTTCTCGAAAAGCTGAGCGGCCCGCGCAAGCGTGCCCACTGGGCCCAGCTGAACAGTTTTGAAACCAACCCGGCTTTCTTTGTTGGTGTGGTGATTGCCCACCAGATCGGTACCGCAGCCCAGGGCACCATTGACGGGCTGGCGATTGCCTTCGTTGCCAGTCGGGTACTGTTCGGTATTCTCTACATTGCTGACCAAGCCACCCTGCGCACTCTGGTATGGGGCGCCGGGATGGCTGCAATTGCTGCACTGTTTATCGTTTCAGCATGAAGGCACTGCTTCTGCTTGGTGCCGTTAACGCGGCACTCGCGGTGACCATGGGCGCATTCGGCGCCCATGGTCTGAAGGCCCGGGTTGATGCCACATTGCTGGAAACCTGGGCCACCGCCAGCCTGTATCATTTTCACCATGCGTTGGCGCTGTTATTGGTCGGGGTGCTGGCGAAACAATTCGGCAGTGCCGGTTTTGTTGCCGCCGGCTGGACGCTGTTTGCCGGTATGCTGATTTTCAGTGGTAGCCTGTACCTGTTGGTGCTCAGTGGTCAGCGCTGGCTTGGAGCGGTGACGCCGCTTGGCGGCACTGTCATGATTGTCGGTTGGCTGATGCTGGCCTGGGCGCTATGGCGACAGGTCTGAGCAGCGCGGAAAGAGCATGCAATTAACATTGAACGGCAAACCGCATACATTCGATGGTCGTACCATTCGTGACTTGCTCGACAGCCTCGGGCTGCACGGCCGGTTGGCAGTGGAAGTGAACCAGGAAATTGTGCCAAAGAGCGAGCACGACAAATTTGAACTGTCCGCCGGCGATGTTATCGAGGTCGTCCATGCAATCGGTGGCGGTTAATCGATACCTGTAGGAGCGGTCGATCGACCGCGATCGCGGCCGGTCGGCCGCTCCTACAGGTTGTTCAGAGGCTCTCCGCCCTGTTTCTTGATAAAGGCTCTACCATGACTGACGTTTTCACCATTGCCGGCAAAACCTGTCACTCCCGGCTGCTGATCGGCACCGGCAAGTACAAGGACTTTGACGAGACCCGTGCCGCCATTGAAATGAGTGGTGCCGAAATTGTCACGGTGGCGATCCGTCGCACCAACATCGGCCAGAACGTCGGCGAGCCGAATCTGCTCGATTTTATTTCCCCGGACAAGTACACCATCCTGCCGAACACCGCAGGCTGTTACACCGCAGAAGATGCGGTGCGTTGCTGCAAGTTGGCCCGTGAACTGCTCGATGGCCATGATCTGGTCAAACTGGAAGTTCTGGGTGATCAGAAAACCCTGTATCCGAACATCGTCCACACCCTGAAGGCCGCCGAGCAGTTGGTGAAGGATGGCTTCAAGGTGATGGTCTACACCAATGACGACCCTATTGTGGCGAAAGAGCTGGAGCAAATGGGCTGCGTCGCGGTGATGCCGCTCGGCTCACTGATCGGTTCCGGCCTCGGCATTCTCAACCCGCACAATATTCGCCTGATTCTGGAAGAGGCGAAGGTGCCGATCATTGTCGATGCGGGTGTAGGTACTGCCAGCGATGCGGCGATTGCCATGGAACTGGGTTGTGACGGAGTATTGCTGAACAGTGCTGTGGCGCATGCCCGCAACCCGGTGCTGATGGCCAGCGCCATGAAAAAGGCGATCGAGGCCGGGCGCGAATCGTTTCTCGCCGGGCGGATGCAGAAAAAAGCTTACGCCAGTGCGTCGTCACCGTTTGATGGCGTGGTGCGATAATGCTTTTCTTGCCGGAGGCAAGTTGGCAAAGGGTTTATCACGATAAGGAGCAAGGGAATGAGTAACGTCTACCAGACGCCGGCAGCGTCACTGGTCGGGGATATTGCTGAAGATTCCTATCAGCCGAAGATTTTCAGCTTTTCAGGGCGGATCGGTCGACTGCGTTATCTGGGCTACTGTTTTATTGCATCACTGCTGGGCTATGTTCTGATAATACCCGGTACTGTGTTGATGGCAGGGGCAGGCGAGAACGCAGTGGTTCAGGGCGTGGCAGTATTGCTGATGGCCATTGCCTACATCGGCATGATGGTGCTGACCTGGGGCTATATGGTGCGCCGGTTGAACGATCTGAATAAAAATGGCTGGATGTCGTTGTTGATACTGGTTCCGTTGGCCAACCTGATTCTTGCGCTTTACCTGGTTTTTGCCGCCGGCTCGCCGGGGCCGAACAGTTACGGTCCGGCTCCTGTTGCCAATCCGCGAGGAATGCTTCTGCTTGCGCTGGTATTCCCTGCCATCATGTTGATCGGGATCATTGCCGCTATTGCGGTGCCGGCCTATCAGGACTACGTCAAGCGCGCCACCGAAGCGCAGCAAACGCTTCAGGCCCCCTGAAGGCGAGAATCAGGCCGGCATATGACCGGCCTGATTCCGCTATCGCTACAGGTTGTCGAGCGAATCAATCAGCTCAAAGAAACCCAGCGCCTCGTCACCGCTGCGGCGCTCAAGTTCCTCCAGTGCGTACTGTTCGTCTTCGATCAGATTACGCATGGCCCGATTGACGAGATCGGAAAGGGATTCGCCGCTTTCGGCCGACTTCAGGACCATGGCCTGATACAGCTCCGCATCGAAGTGAATCGTGGAATGTCCGGCCAGTCTGCTGTTACTCATGGTGGCTCTCCGCGGCTAGGGAACCGCTGACCACTCCGCAACATGGCTGCGGGTGATGCAGCGACTCATGGGGACGGTTCCATCTCACCCCTTTTTCCCGGATTGGTCAATCCCGGAAAGCGACAAACGGCCGATAATGGCGCCGGACAGCAGATTGGCCACGGCCAGAGCCGCAAACACCGCAAAGCTGTCGAACCACAACGACGCCAACCAGGCCAGTGGCACATAGAGCAGGGCCGAACGCAGCAGATAGAACCCCATGGCCCGGTAGCCCAGCCCCAGGGCATTGTAGGTGGAGGCGGCAACGATGACCACGCCATAGCCACCCAGCGTCAGCGGCACGATATGCAGGTAGTTACTGATCTCCCTGATTACGTCGGCATCGTCGCTAAACAGGCGGGCAAACCATGCTCCGGCAAGCCAGAATACCAGCGCCATGGCGGCCCCCCAGAGGACGCAGAACAGGAAGCTGTCGATCAGCGCCGTACGGATCCGGTGCGGCAGGCCAGCGCCATGGTTCTGGCCGGTAATGGGGCCGATCGAGGCCGACAGGGCCAGCATCGGGATTGCCGCCAGCGCCTCGATCCGGCCAGCGACACCGAACGCTGCCACGGTCTCGGTGCCGTAGCGGGCGAGAATGGCGGTAATGATGGCCAGACACAGCGGGTTGATCATGTTCGCCAGCGACGCCGGGATACCGACATCAATCACCTTGCGCCAGGATTCCGCCACCTCGGCCAGCGGTGCCCGCTCCAGCACGATCAGACGCTCGCGGAAAATCAGCACCGACAGCGCCAGCACCAGCGAGAATGTCCGCGCCACCAGCGTTGCCCAGGCTGCGCCTTCCATGCCCATGGCCGGAATCGGGCCAAGCCCGAAGATCAGGATCGGATCGAGAATAACGTTGACCACCGCGCTCAGCACCATGGTCAGGCTGGGAATGCGGGCATCGCCGGTGGCGCGCAGCAGGCTGCCGGCGACCATCGGCACGACCAGAAACGGCATGCCGAAATACCAGATATCCATGTAGGCGACGACCAGATCGAGCACCTCATCGCGGGCGCCCATGGCGGCAAACAGCGAGCGGCTGGTCAGCCAGCCGAGTACCGACAGCACGGCGACAATCAGTACCGACAGGCCCAGGCTGTCGGTGGCCAGTCGCCGCACCTTGTGCTGATCGCCCGTGCCGATGGCGCGGGATACGACCGAGGAGGCCCCGGCACCGAGGCCGATGGCTACCGAGGCAATGGCAAAGGTTACCGGAAAAGAAAAACTGATGGCGGCCAGCTCGGCAGTGCCGACCTGACCGAGAAACCAGGCATCAGCCAGACCGATCGACATCACCGCAATAATGCCCAGCACCATCGGCATGCCCAGCCGAAAGAGGTGGCCGCGCACGTCGCCGTTGCTGAGGTCCTGCCGAGGCTTCACCAGCCGGCTCAGTCGTCCTGCGCCAACGCCAGCAGGGCGCGGGCATAGGCGTTCACATCAAACGGCTTGTCCGAGGCGAAAGTGATGGCGATATGTTCGGCCAGTGTCTCCGCCATCAGGGTCAGGGCCGACTGCCGGTCGACGCCCTGGCCGAGCAGTGACATCAGCACCAGGCCAGCCTCACGCGGATGACCATCGGCAATCTGGTTTTCGACAGCTTCAATCAGCTTCTGCAGGGCAAAGTTGTCTTCGATCTCGTCCATGCCTTCCACGGCAGTCTCCGTCGGCGCTCGGCCGTCAGTGCATTCAGGGTCGGCATTGTACGTTCCGATGCTGCACAGCGTCTCGAAGATTGCCGTACAATGCGCGTCCCGTTGCCAGCCCCGACCGCCATGCTCGATTTTCTCAGACAGGATCAGGACCCGCTCACCGGTAAGGTGATGCGCAGGGTGCGCAGCTTTGTCCTGCGCGAGGGCCGCCTGACCACCGGCCAGCAAAAGGCGCTCGACAATCTCTGGCCGCGCTTTGGTCTGGAGCGCGATGCCGGCGTGCTCGATCCGCAGGCGGTGTTTGGCCGCGATGCGCCACGGGTGCTGGAGGTTGGCTACGGCATGGGCCAGTCACTGGTACAGATGGCGAGCGCCGAGCCGGACAAGGATTTTATCGGTATCGAAGTACACCGCCCCGGCGTCGGTGCTCTGCTGATGGCGATTGAAGAAGCCGGTGTCGGCAATCTGCGCAGTTACTGCGATGACGCGGTCGAGATCCTTGAGTTGTGCATCGCCGATGCCAGCCTCACCCGGGTCCAGCTTTACTTCCCTGATCCCTGGCACAAGAAAAAACATCACAAGCGCCGCATCGTCCAGCCGGCCTGGGTCCAGCTGGTGCAGCGCAAGCTGGTGCCGGGCGGTGTGTTGCATATGGCGACCGACTGGGAAAATTACGCAGAGCATATGCTTGAGATCATGCAAGCGGAAACCGGCTGGCAGAATCTGGCCGAGGATGGCCGCTTCGCAGCCCGGCCGGACTGGCGGCCAGAGACAAAATTCGAGCGCCGCGGTGCACGGCTGGGCCACGGAGTCCGGGATCTGCTTTACCGCAAAGTCTAGATGCTCAGGTTTTTGGCGGCCGGATAAGAATTGGCACCGCAGGCTCATCTGTCGGTTGATCGCGTGGCGGCGCCTCATCAAGGTCACGAATCATGTTGCAGGCGATGCACTCCATATAGATCCGCTCGCCCTCTTCCACCCGGACAATCTTGTCGACGGCGCCACACTGCGGGCAGCTGGCGCCGGCGATAAAGCGGCGTCTGGTCACGCCGCAATTCCACTGTGGCGCAACAGCGGTGCAACACTCGGTTCACGGCCGCGGAAGTCGACAAACAATTCCATCGGTTCGCGGCTGCCGCCCTTGGCGAGAATTTTCTCGCGGAAAGCGCGGCCGGTTTCCGGGTTGAACACGCCCTCCTCCTCAAACTTCGACCAGGCGTCAGCAGACAGCACTTCGGCCCACTTGTAGCTGTAGTAACCGGCGGCATAGCCGCCGGCAAAAATATGACTGAAGCTGTTCTGGAAGCGGTTGAAAGCTGGCGGTTTAATGACAGCGACTTCGTCACGCACTTCAGCTAGCACTTGAGCAATGGTCTTGCCGTTCAGGCCGGCGTGGATCTTCATGTCAAAAATGGAGAACTCGAGCTGGCGCAGCATGCCCATGGCGCTTTGAAAATTCTTTGCTGCCAGCAGCTTGTCCAGCTTGTCCTTCGGCAGTGGTTCGCCGGTTTCATAGTGGGCTGACAGCATGGCCACGCCCTCTTCGGTCCAGCACCAGTTTTCCATGAACTGGCTCGGCAGCTCGACCGCATCCCAGGCCACGCCACTGATGCCCGATACGCCCGGAACTTCCTGCTCGGTCAGCATGTGATGCAGGCCGTGGCCGAATTCATGGAACAGGGTGACCACTTCATCGTGGGTCAGCAGGCCCGGTTTGCCGCCAGCCGGCGGGGCGAAGTTGCAGGTCAGGTAAGCTACCGGCTTTTGCAGGGTGCCATCCTTGTGACGAACGCGGCCAAGGCAGTCGTCCATCCAGGCGCCACCGCGCTTGCCGGTACGTGCATACATGTCGAGATAGAAACTCGCCATGATCTCACCGCTGTTATCAATCACATCATAGAAGCGGACGTCCTTGTGCCAGTTGTCAACGCCGTCGCGCGCACGAATCTGAATACCAAACACGCGCTCAACAATGGCGAACATGCCGTCGATGACTCGCTCCGCCGGAAACCATGGCCGCAGTTCTTCCTCGGAAATGCTGAAGCGTGCTTCGCGCAGGCGCTCACTCCAGAAGGTCATGTCCCAAGGCTGCAGTTCGCCAGCACCCTGCTCGGCTGCAAAGGCGCGCAGCTCGGCCAGCTCCTGCTCGGCTTGCGGTTTTGCCTTGACGGCGAGGTCGCTGAGAAAGCCGACGACTTCCTCTGTGCTGCGTGCCATTTTGGTTTCCAGCGACGCCTCGGCATAGCTGGCAAAGCCAAGCAGCTCGGCTTCCTTTTGCCGAAGGGCAATAATTTCATCCATGAGCGCGCTGTTATCAAACTTGCCTTGATCCGGCCCGGTTTCCGAGGCGCGGGTGACGTGAGCGCGGTACATTTCCTCGCGCAACTCGCGGTTGGTAGCGTGGCACATCACCGCGTAGTAGCAGGGAAAATCCAGGGTCAGTAGCCAGCCTTCCAGATTTTCTTCTTTGGCACGATCGGCGGCGCCGGCGCGAGCCACATCCGGCAGGCCGGCAAGCAATGATTCATCGGTGACATGCTTGCGCCAGGACTGGGTGGCGTCCAGCACGTTATCGGAAAAAGTCGAGGTCAGTTCCGACAGCCGTTTCGCCACCTCCATGTACTCGGCCTTTTTCTCGGCCGGCAGGCTGACACCGGACAAACGGAAATCGCGCAGGGTATTATCCAGATCCTTTTTCTGTGCTTCGTTCAGGGAGTCGTATTCGGCGCTGTCGCGCAGGGCCTGATAGGCGGCGTACAGTTTTTCATTCTGGCCAACTTCGGTGCTGTATTCGCTGAGTAGCGGCAGGCAGGCATTGTAGGCATCGCGTAGCGCCGGATTTTGCGCCACACCGTTCAGGTGGCCGACCGGTCCGAAGGCCTTGTCGAGCCGCTCATCTTCTTCATCCAGAGTGGCAACCAGACCGTTCCAGCTGAAGTCACCCTGTGCCAGTACCGCTTCGATCTTTGCCCGTCCGGCCGCAATCAGCTGCTCGACAGCCGGCAGGACATGTTCGGGGCGAATCTCGGAGAACGGTGGCAGGCCGGTGTAGTCAATCAGCGGGTTATGCGACATGGTATCCTCGGTATCGATGCAGTGCATGGGCGGCGCCGGGTAAAAACGGGCGCGATCAATTCAACGGTGGTGAGTGTAGCAGATGGGGATTCGCTCCTTCGAAAACAAGAGCCCGCAAAGTGGTGTGGGCAGCTGGGTGGACGAGTCGGCCCAGGTGATCGGCGATGTGGTAATGGGTGCGGATTGCTCAGTCTGGCCCTGCGCCGTGATCCGCGGCGACATGCATCAGATCCGCATCGGTGACCGGGTCAGTGTGCAGGACAACGCGGTGCTGCATATCACCCATGATTCCCGTTTCAATCCGGGCGGTTATGGCCTGTCGATCGGCAGCGACGTGACCATTGCCCATCAGGCCATGCTGCATGGTTGCGCAGTGGGTAGCCGGGTGATGATCGGCATGCAGGCGATGGTGATGGACGGTGCCGTGATCGAGGACGACGTGATCCTGGCGGCCGGCTCGCTGGTGCCACCGGGCAAGCGGTTAAGTTCCGGCTGGCTGTACCGGGGCCGGCCGGCGGAGCCGGTGCGGGCGCTGACCGACGAGGAGCGTGAATTTCTCACCTATGTGGCCGGCAACTACGTGAAGCTGAAAAATCGCTATCTGGCCGAGTGATCAATTCTGCCAAAGGAAGGCCAGTGTGCCGAAGCTGATAAAGCGTTCGCTGCTTCGCGTATAGGATGTGCTGTGGTGGAAAGACATCACCGTGGTAAATCGCCCACGCTGCAGGCTGCCTCCGGCAATGCCGGCGCCAACCAGATCCTCGGTTTCGACATTGTAACCAGCCCGTCGGCCCTCGCTTTCCAGATAGCTCCAACCGATGCCATCAGCACGCAAGCCGGCAAACAGAGACCAGCCGCTTCCGTCCACAGGGCCGAGTCCGGCCAGCGAAGCTGAGCTGCCAGTGCCGGCGTAGTCTGGCAGGATATTGCCCGGCAGATTGTGGCCGATACGAACGAAAGCGCCAGCAGTGAGCTTGCCCATCCAGCCGTCGGCACTGGCACCAACCGCGAACCCGGCCTGGCGGGTCAGGCTCTGATAATCGGTGTTATGCAATAAGCGAGCGTGTACAGCCGCAACCCCGGCAATCGGCTTGCCGGGCAGTTGGTTATCCCAGCCCCGGGGCGGGTCGGACAAGGTCCAGCGGTGCACCATTTTTTGCGTCTGTGCGGCTCCGGAGTCGGGCCCGGTGGTGCCAACAGACAGCATGTAGGCGGTGACGCTGTCTTCTGTACGGGCATACAACCCGATATCGGCCAGCAACAGTCCGGCGTAGGGCACATCGTCAAATTGCGGTGTGCGTACTGCCAGGTCTTGCGGCGTCATCATCAACTGTTCGATGTTGATGCCGAGAGAATAGTGGGCGTCGTCGCTTCCCATGCCTGGCAGGAAAGACAGCCTGTTAGCCACGCGAATAGCGCTGCAACGCTGGCATCGTTTGCGGCGCTCGTCGCCCAGCCAGGAAAGCCGGACACCATTGGTGTAATTGCCGTCAGCACGGAAGAAAATATCGTTGTCCCAGGTAAGCGCCAGAACATCAGCACGTCCCTGAGCGGCCAACAGCAGCAGCCCGGCGAACACCGCTGACAGGGACCGCCTGATGGTCACCGCATCTGCTCGATCACAGGTTGGGTCTGCGGCCGCCAGCCGTGCCAGATGGAAAACGCTTCTGCCGCCTGCTCCACCAGCATGCCAAGGCCATCGGCACTGGCAGCGGCGCCGCGCAGTGTTGCCCAGCGCAGAAACGGTGTGTCGCCATAGATCATGTCGTAGCAACGGGTTTGCCGGCCGACCAGGTTATCCGGCAGCGGCGGCATGCTGCCACCCAGGCCGGCAGAAATGGCGTTGATAATCAGATCATAGGGGCCGGAAAGTTTATCCAGCCCGCCACCGAAAACCGGCACGCCGTGCCCGGCAAACATCAGTGACAGCTCGCGGGCCTTTTCCGCAGTGCGATTGGCAATGCGAATATGCGCCGGGTGTTCGTCAAGTAACGGGCCGAGCACGCCGCGTACTGCGCCGCCAGCGCCAAGAATCAGAATGCGCTGATCGCGCAACGGCCAGCCCAGATTTTCGCGTATATCGGTGACCAAGCCGATACCATCGGTGTTATCGCCATGCAGCCGACCATCCTGCTGCCACAGGGTGTTCACCGCGCCGGCATGACGGGCGCGGTCGCTGAGCTCGTCGCACAGCTCCCAGGCCTGCTCCTTGAATGGCAGGGTGACATTGGCGCCAATGCCACCATTATTGAAGAACTCGCGGACACTGCCGGCAAAATCATCCAGCGGTGCCAGAATCAGGCGGAAATCCATCGGCTGCTCACGCTGCGCCGCAAAGGCCGTATGGATTTGCGGCGAGCGCGAGTGATGCACCGGGTTACCGAACAGCGCAAACACCATCAGAGCCAGTCCCTCACCGGGAGAAATTTTTCATACAGCTCCGCTTCCGCAGAACCGGGTTCCGGTTGCCAGTCATAACGCCAGCTGACCAGTGGTGGCAATGACATCAGGATGGATTCAGTCCGGCCGCCGGATTGCAATCCGAACAGGGTGCCGCGATCGAACACCAGATTGAATTCGACGTAGCGGCCGCGGCGATAGAGCTGGAACTGGCGTTCGCGTTCACCATAGGGAACCTCCTTGCGCGCCTGCAGAATCGGTCGATAGGCCTGGATATAGGCATCTCCCACCGAGCGCATCAGAGCGAAGGCATTGTCGAAGCCGCCTGCGTTGTAGTCGTCAAAGAACAGCCCGCCAACACCGCGCGCCTCGCCGCGATGTTTGAGGAAAAAATACTCGTCGCACCATTTCTTGAAATGCGGATAGACATCCTCGCCGAACGGAGCGCAGGCGTCGCGGGCGGTGCGGTGCCAGCTGCGTACGTCGTCTTCATTACCGTAATAAGGCGTCAGATCAAAGCCGCCACCAAACCACCACACCGGCGCCTCGCCTTCTTTCTCGGCAATAAAGAAACGGACATTGGCATGGCTGGTGGGTGCGTAGGGATTGCGTGGATGAATCACCAGTGATACTCCCATGGCTTGCCAGTGACGCCCGGCCAGCTCGGGCCGGTGGGCGGTGGCAGATGGGGGCAGTTGCGTGCCGAACACATGGGAAAAATTGACCCCGCCCTTTTCAATCACGGTGCTGTTTTCCAGTACCCGTGAGCGACCGCCGCCGCCTTCGGCACGTTGCCAGCTGTCTTCAACAAACTGGCCGCCGTCAACCTGCGCCAGTTGCGCACAGATGTCGTCCTGCAGTGTCAGCAGATAATGTTTGACGGCATCCGGATTTACATCCTGCATTAAAGCCTCATTGCCGCAAAACGGCCCTGCTTTCAAGGTCGATAATAGTAGACGGCCGCGCAGCGCGGTCGCATTGACCGGTGACAATAAAATCCAGATCCGCGCCCAGCTGTCGGGTGACCTGAAAGACATTGCGACAGGCCGGAGCACCAGCATGGTTGGCACTGGTGGATACCAGCGGGCCACCAGCGCGGCGGCACAGCTCGGTGGCAACCGGGTGCTGGCTGACGCGGACCGCCACTTTATCATGATCGCCCCGAATCCACGCCGGGGTCAGCGCGCTGGCGCGAACCAGATAGGTGGTTGCCAGTGGCCAGTGTTGCCGAAGCCGTTGCCGTTGTTCAGCGGTGAGCTCGACAAAAGGCGCCAACTGATCGAGATCGGCGCCGAGCAGAATCAGCCCCTTGCGCACCGGCCTGGATTTGATCTCCAGCAAACGCATGACCGCCGCCTGATTAAGCGGGTCGCACCCCAGACCATAAACCGCCTCGGTCGGGTAAGCGATAACGCCACCCTGATGTAATATGAGGGCGGCCTGATGAAGATGCATCCACATGGCAGCAGTCCTGTCCTGACGCCGGCTAAACAGAGCGAAGTGTAGCCGAAACAAGCGGCTGTGACTGACTGCGGCTCAGGAAAGTTCTGGCTGGTCATGACAGCGGGCATAGCCGCCGGGCACGCGGCGGATATCGCCACTGAGTTCCAGCTGTGATAACAGACGTGACAGCTCGCTGATGTCGATGGCGCTGCGAAGCTGGAGCTGGTCAATGCTGTTCGGGCCGCTGACGAAGTATTGAAGCAATGGGTGTGTGCTACCGGTGCTATTTGGCAGCGTGCTTTCTGCGACCATGGTCAGGCTGGAGAAAACGGCCAGCACATCCGCTACTGATTCAAGCCAGTTGGCGCCGTCCCGTAGCAACCGGTGGCAGCCCTTGCTGAGCGGATTATGGATTGAGCCGGGGATGGCGAAAACTTCCCGGCCCTGGGCGGCAGCGAGCCTGGCGGTAATGAGCGACCCGGAGCGTTCCGCTGCCTCAACAACGATGGTGGCCAGTGACAGGCCGCTGATCAGTCGATTGCGCTGCGGAAAAAACGCCGCCCGTGGCGGCAGGCCCGGGGGAAACTCGGTCAGCAGGGCGCCGTCCTTACTGATAATTTCCTCGGCCAGCGCCTGGTTGCGTGGTGGATAACAGGGGCCGGGGCCGTGCCCGAGCACTGCCACTGTGGTGCCGCCCTGCAGTGCACCCTCATGGGCGGCGCGATCAACACCGAGAGCAAGGCCGCTGGTAATGGTGAAGCCTGCGCCGGCCAGAGTCCGGGCAAAGCGGCGGGCGTTGTCGAGCCCTTCCGTCGAGGCGTGTCGGGCGCCGACCATGGCCAGCTGTGGCCGTGACAGCAGGGCCGGCTCTCCGCGCACAAACAACAGCGGCGGGGCGTCGTCGATCTGCCGCAGCAGATCCGGCCAGAGATCGCTGTCGGGTTCCAGCATTTGCCAACCACCACTGTGCAGCTGGTGCAGGCGGCGTGCGCCCTCGCCGCTGCCGAGGATTTCATTCAGCGTGGCGGCAGACCGGGGACGAATACGTGCCCGACGTTGACGTGCCGGACTGAGCAGGTCATTGGTGGATGAGAAGGGTTCCGCCAGCCAGCGTTGCAGCTCCGTGCTGTTGCCGCCACAGGCAAGACAGGCACTGAGCAGAAGGGTTTCGCGATCCATGCGAAGGTTCCGGGCATAAAAAAACCCGGTCAGGCTAGCACCGGGTTTTTGTTGTGCAAATGGCTGATGGATTACATATCCGGCATGCTGCCGGTGGGGTTGGTGGCCAGATCATTCATCCGGATTGGCACAGTTGCCTGAACAATCAGGCCGTAAGACACTTTCTCGAATACCCGGAACAGCACCATTGTGCCGGCCTTGACGCCCGGCAGTTTAACGGTGCCCTTGCGCACTGGATCCTTGATGACTTCGCCGTCCTGTACGACTTCCAGCACATGTCCATCGCGCAGGCCGTCACGGCTGCCCTTGTTAATCACGACGACGTCATTTCGGGCGACGCTGTGCAGGCGGTCGAAGAAGCGAATAATGCGAGCCTCAACCGCAGTGTCCGGAGCCGCGGGGTAGAAGATGGACTGCATCCGGCCTTCGCGGCTGGTAAACAGACGGTCTTCCGGACGGATATCTTCCTGGCTCTGGACTACCCGGAAAGTGCCCATTTCGCCGGCCCGATCGGTGGTCCGGACCATGCCGATCTTGAGCGCCTCGATGCCCAGGATTTCATTGGTTTCCGGGTCGACATAGCGATGGCCAACGCGGAACACACCGTAGGATTGAATCAGTTCGGCCCACTTGGTTACCGGGTCAAGTGCGTACACGGTGTCGCCTTGAGCGTACACCACGCGACGGTCGGCACCGGCAACAATATAAGGTGCCTGCGCCACTTCGTCCTTGGTGACAACAAGAGCATCACGCAGGAAGGTCTGGATACTGCTGACCGGAATGGTCGGAATGGCGGAGTCCAGTGGCAGCTCGCGCACTTCCGGTGACAGTTTCACCAGCGAGCCATCGGCCATCATCTTGACGGTTTCCTTCGGTGAATCCGTCGAGCGCTCTACCTGCAGCTGTGGCCGACCCTCAACATAGACCAGCTTGATCACATCGCCCGGGTAGATCAGATGCGGATTGTCGATTTCCTCGTTGACATGCCAAAGCTCCGGCCACTGCCAGGGGCTTTCGAGAAACTGACTGGAGATATCCCAGAGGGTATCGCCTTGCTTGACGTAGTAGACTTGCGGGTGTCCGTTCTTGAGGGTGACATCCGCCGAGGCCTGAAGGGCACCGAGACCCGCAACCGTCACCAGCAGTCCGGCGGACACGGCGCGCAGGAGCGATTTCATCATTACCGGATTCCTTTTATCATTATTGGCGTGGTCCCAAGTGCCTTGAACCGGGGGGCAAATCAGCCCGATTCAGGCAGTGTTTGGAGCCGATATTAGCAATGTGATCATAGCGTTAGCAACCATATTTAGAGTGCTGTCGCAACTTCAGGACCGGACTTATGGCTTTACTTGAGATACTCGAATTTCCGGACCCCCGTCTGCGCACCGTAGCAAAGCCGGTGGAAAAGGTGGATGACGCACTGCGCAAACTGATTGATGACATGTTCGAAACCATGTACGCCGCGCCCGGGATTGGTCTGGCTGCGACTCAGATTAATGTGCATAAGCGCCTGTTGGTGCTGGATATTTCTGAAAATGGCGACCAGCCGATGGTGTTTATCAACCCGCAGATCACGCCGCTTGGCAGTGACACCAAGCCGTATGAGGAGGGCTGCCTGTCGGTACCCGGCTTCCACGAGCTGGTGGAGCGGCCGGACCGGATTCTGGTCAAGGCGCTGGATCGCGATGGCCAGCTGTTCGAACTGGAGGCCGATGGTCTGCTGTCGGTATGCCTGCAGCATGAGGTTGATCACCTGGAAGGCAAGCTGTTCGTTGACCATGTGTCGCGGCTGAAGCGCGAGCGCATCCGCAAGAAGCTGGAAAAGGTCCAGCGGCACGCCTGATCCACTCTGTCATTTAGCCCACGAGGCCAGTCCCTTGCGCATAATTTTTGCCGGTACGCCGGAATTCGCCGCCGAGAGCCTGGTGGCGCTGCTCGCTTCCCCCCATCAGGTGATTGCCGTGCTGACCCAGCCGGACCGCCCGGCCGGGCGTGGCCGTGCCCTGCAGCCGAGCCCGGTCAAGCAGCTGGCGCTGCAGCATGGCATCCCGGTGCTGCAGCCGGAGAATCTCAAGGGCGAGGAGATTCAGGCCGAGCTGGCAGCGCTGACGGCGGACGTTATGGTGGTGGTTGCCTACGGCCTGAT
>JBECKT010000032.1:0-7703 GCA_040235405.1 Alcanivoracaceae bacterium | reverse complement strand
ATGCGCCGCGCCGCCACCGGCACTGGTATCGAAATCGCCGTGGTACCAACCAAATATCCGTCCGGCGGCGAGAAACAGCTGATCTATATGCTGACCGGCAAGGAAGTGCCCAGTGGCGGTATTCCGGCGCAGGTTGGTGTGGTCTGTCACAACACCGGCACGGCACTGGCCATTCATCGCGCCATTGTGTTTGGTGAACCGCTGATTTCGCGGGTGACCACCCTGACCGGCAAGGCGCTACGCGAGCCGGGCAATATGGAAGTGCTGCTCGGCACGCCGGTATCGGCACTGCTTGATGCCGCCGGCGCGGATCGCAACCGCATTGGTCGACTGGTAATGGGCGGGCCGATGATGGGCTTTACCCTGCACAGCAGTGCTATTCCGGTGGTGAAAACCACAAACTGTATTCTCGCGGCGACCGCCGAGGAGTTGCCGCCGCCGGCGCCCGAGCAACCCTGTATTCGTTGTGGCAGCTGCGCCGATGTCTGCCCGGCAGATCTGCTGCCGCAACAGCTGTTCTGGTACTCGAAGAATCAGGATCTCGAACGCGCCCAGCAATACAACCTGATGGACTGCATCGAATGTGGCGCCTGTGCTTACGTTTGCCCGAGCCATATTCCGCTGGTGCAGTACTACCGTTTTGCCAAGGGCGAAGTGCGCAAGGAAATGGCCGAGCAACAGAAGGCTGATCGCGCCCGCCAGCGTTTTGAAGCGCGGCAGGATCGCCTTGCCAAAGAGCAGGCGGAGAAAGAAGCCCGCCGCAAAGCCAGGCTGGAAGGCAGCAAGCCTGCCGCTGCCAGCGGGGTTGACGTGGCAGCACTGAAAGCCGCATCACTTGAGGCCTCGGCCGCCTACAAGGCGGCGGTTAAAGCGCTGAAAGCGGCGGAAGCCGAAGGCAGTGATCAGGTTGCCGCACTGGCCAGCGAAGTCGAGCAACTGAAAGCCAAAGCGGATGCCGCCAAGGCGGCGGTGCGCGATGCAGGCCCGGCGGCGACAAAAACCACACCGGCGCCCGCGACTGCCGAGCAGCCCGCTGCAGAAAAAGCCGACGACGGCGCCGCACGCGCACAGAAAATGAAAGCGCTGAAAACCGCTTTCAATATGTCGCACAAGCAATTCAAGGAGGCCAGCGCCGCGCTGGAACATGCCGAGCGCGAAGGCGCTGACAACCTCGACGAGCTGCGCAAGCAGGTCGAGCGTTTCCAGCTGAAAGCCGACAAGGCCAAGGCCGCCCTCGGCCTGCTGGTCGATCAGGCCAAGGCCGATATGCGCGCCAGTGGCAGCGACCTGAAATCACTGAAGATTGAGGCCGCGCAAACCGAGGCGGCAGCGCGGCAGAAAGCCCGCGAACTGGAAGCCGCCCGGGTCAAGGGTGATGACGAACGCATCCATGTGCTTAGCCGCGAACTCGACGCGCTGCAGCGCGAAGCTCAGGTTGCCGCCGGCGCCCTGAAAGCTGCCACCGACGAACAGGGGCTGGCCGACGCATGAGCCTGATTACCGTCACCTCGCCGCACGCCACCCGTTCCGGTAATCACACCGGCGCCTTTATGCGTCAGGTGGTGTACGCCACCGTTCCTGCCATCGTCGTCATGACCTGGCTGTTTGGCTGGGGCACGCTGTTCAATTTGATGATTGCCATTCCGGCAGCACTGCTCGCCGAAGCGGCCGTGCTGAAAGCACGCGGCTACAACGTCCGCTTTGCCCTGCGCGACTGGAGCGCCGTGGTCACTGCGGTACTGCTGGCACTGGCGATTCCGCCGACCTCGCCCTGGTGGCTGATCGTGATTGGCATCATCGCCGCCATCGTTGTCGCCAAGCAGTTGTATGGCGGTCTTGGCATGAACCCGTTCAACCCGGCCATGGTCGGCTATGTGGTGCTGCTGATTTCCTTTCCACTGGAAATGACCCGCTGGATTGAGCCGCACGAAGCACCGGGCTGGTTTGATTCCCTGCGCATGGTGCTGGCCCGCGCCAATGTCGATGCCTTTACCGGCGCCACCCCGCTGGACAGCTTCCGCACCTGGGCCGGCAATACCGAACAGCTTCAGGCGCTGCCGATTCTGCATGGCCAGTTCGCCAGCCTCGGCTGGGAATGGGTCAATGTCGCTTTTCTGATTGGTGGCTTGTACTTGCTGGCACGCAAAATCATCAGCTGGCATATCCCGGTGGCGATGCTTGCCGGGATGGCACTGATTGCCTTGCCGTTCTGGTTATTTGATGACGCCCGCTACGCCAGTCCGCTGTTTCATCTGTTCAGTGGTGCGGCCATGTTTGGCGCATTCTTTATTGCCACCGATCCGGTCAGTGCCGCCACCAGCCGTTATGGCCGCCTGATTTATGGCGCCCTGATTGGTGTGCTGGTGTGGATTATCCGCAGTCATGGCGGCTACCCGGACGCGGTGGCTTTCGCGGTACTGCTGATGAATCTGGCGGCGCCGACCATTGATTACTACACCCAGCCACGCACCTACGGCCACCACCGTGCCAAGCGGGGGGCAACCCGATGATGCGCGACGCCATTACCCGCAACGCACTGGTGCTGTCGCTGTTCGCCGTTGGCACGGCCGCCATGCTGGCATTGACCAACAACAGCACGCTGCCGCAAATCGAATGCAATCGCGAACAGGCACTGCAGGATTCGCTGCTGGAAGTAATGCCGGCAGAACGTTTCGACAATGTCCTGCTGGCAGACTCCGTTGTTATTCAGGATCCGTTGCTCGGCCGCGGCGACCACACGGTCTATCGGGCGCGCCTGAAAGATGATCCGTCCGGTGTGGTGATGCAGGCCACGGCGCCGGACGGTTATGGCGGCGCCATTCGCCTGCTGGTTGGCGTCGATCAGCATGGCGTACTTACCGGCGTGCGGATGATTCCGCCACACAATGAAACCCCGGGGCTGGGCGACGCCATTGATGTGCGCAAGTCCGACTGGATTACTCGCTTTACCGGCCTTAGCCTGAGCAATCCGAGCGAAACCGGTTGGGCAGTAAAAAAAGATGGTGGCGAATTTGATGCCTTTACCGGCGCCACCATCACACCCCGTGCGGTGGTGGCTGCGGTGCACCGCAGCCTGCAGTACCTTGCCCGCGAGCAGGATGCCCTGTTTGCCCTGCCCGCCGACGCTGATCATCAGGGGAGCTGTGATGACTGACTATCGCAAGATCACACTGGATGGCCTCTGGAACAATAATCCGGCGACGGTACAGATTCTCGGCCTGTGCCCATTGCTGGCGGTGTCCGGCACCGTGGTCAACGCCATGGGGCTGGGCCTGGCTACCATGATGGTGCTGGCCGGCTCCAATCTGGCGGTGTCGCTGATCCGCCATTTCGTTACGCCAGCGGTGCGGCTACCAGCCTTTGTCATGATCATCGCCGCGCTGGTCACCGTAATCGAAATGCTGATGCAGGCATTCACTTTCGAGCTGTATGAAATTCTCGGCATCTTTATTCCGCTGATTGTGACCAACTGCGCCGTACTCGGTCGTGCGGATGCGTTTGCGTCAAAAAATCCGCCACTGCCGGCCATGCTCGATGGCCTGATGATGGGCGCCGGTTTTCTCGCTGTTTTGCTGCTGCTGGGCGGCATGCGCGAAGCACTGGGGCTTGGCACCCTGTTCAGCAATATGTCCCTGCTGTTCGGGCCAATGGCGGATAACTGGGAAATCGTCCTGATCCCGGAATACCGCGGCTTCCTGCTTGCCGTCCTGCCGCCCGGCGCCTTTATCGGGCTGGGCCTGATCATTGCCGGCAAGAACGTGATCGACAAGCGCCTGAAGGATGCAGCCAGGCGCCGCGAGGCGGCGGAGCCGAAAACCAGCCGCCGGGTGCGCACCACCGGAACCGTTGCCTGAGCAATGAATCGCGCAAAGAGAACCGAGATTTTCGCCCGCTTGCGCGCGCACAACCCGGCGCCGAGGACGGAGCTGAACTACTCCACGCCCTTTGAACTGCTGGTGGCGGTCACGCTGTCGGCGCAAGCCACGGATGTCGGCGTCAACAAGGCCACGGCAAAGCTGTTTCCGGTGGCTAATACCCCGGAGAAGATTCTTGCCCTTGGCGTCGACGGGCTGAAGCAGTACATCAAGACCATCGGCCTGTTTAATTCCAAGGCCGAGAATGTTATCAAGACCTGCCGCATGCTGATCGACCAGCATGGCAGTGAAGTGCCGCAGGATCGCGAATCCCTTGAAGCCCTGCCCGGCGTTGGCCGGAAAACCGCCAATGTGGTGCTGAACACCGCCTTCGGCCAGCCGACCATCGCCGTCGACACGCATATTTTCCGGGTTTCAAACAGAACGAAGATTGCACCGGGTAAAAATGTCCTGGAGGTAGAGCGGCGGCTGGAGCGGGTGATACCGGAGCAGTTCAAACTCGATGCCCATCACTGGCTGATCCTGCACGGCCGCTATACCTGCGTGGCACGCAAACCGAAATGCGGCAGCTGCATCATCGAGGACCTGTGTGAGTACCCGCTGAGCAAGCGACCGGAATACTGATCCGCATCAACGGCTCTGCGACCAGCCCGCACGGACCAGCAATGGGACCTGATCGGCGTCAGCCTGCACTGCCATCAGGGCGCGATCGGCGGTTCGGTGGCGGTGCCGAGGGTCACGCCTTCGAGAATATCGGCAGCAAATGCCTGTACCTGCTGCGCCACTTCCTTTACTTCTTCAAAGCGGGCGATATGAAACAAAGCCTCGCCTTCATTCACCAGCGGCAGGTTGTCACGGCCCACCAGAATACCGGCACAGGGCGAGAGAATTTCCATCTCATCGCTGGAAAACGGGCTACTGATTCGGCCCAGCAACTGATCTTTCTTGATCCGCTCACCAAGGCCCACCAACGTACGAAAAACACCGTCGCGTTCGGCTCGGACCCAGATTGAGCTGCGCGCCACCGACGGCTCGATGACCGGATGCGGTTTGCGTGATGGTGCAGCCATGCCAAGGTGGCGCATAACATTAATCACACCACGGACACCGGCACGAATGCTGGCTTCATCAAAACGCAGTGCTTCCCCCGCTTCGTAGGTAATTACCGGAATGTTCTGCGCTTCGGCCACTTCCCGCAGTGTCCCGTCACGCAGCACCGAGTTCAGCACCAGCGGCACACCAAAGGCACGGGCCATCTCGGCGGTGGCCGCGCTGTCCAGGTTGGCGCGAATCTGCGGCAAGTTGCTGCGATAAACCGCGCCGGTGTGCAGATCGATGGCGTGGGTACAGCGATCCAGCACCTGGGTCTTGAACAGCCAGGCCATACGCGCACCGAGCGAACCGGTTTCCGAACCCGGAAAGCAGCGATTCAGATCACGCCGGTCTGGCAGGTAACGGGACTTGTGAATAAAACCGAACACATTGACCACCGGCACCGCCACCAGCGTACCACGCAGATTGCGCAGGCTCTGCGACTGCAATACCCGGCGAATGATTTCCACACCATTCAACTCATCACCATGGATGGCGGCACACACCAGCAACACCGGACCAGGACGGCGACCATGTACAACATGTACCGGAATATTCAGCGGCGTATTGGTGTAAAGTTGCGCCGCCGGCATTTCAACGATGGCGCGCTTGCCCGGCTCGACACGAATACCAGCCAGTTCAAACGGTGCGGCAATATCCTGAGCATTCATCCCCGGCTTCCCTTGGTGCGAGTTCGGTTCGGGCGCGCATTGCGCTCGGCGAACTTGATAATCATGGCAGCCACATCCTTGCCGGTTGCACGCTCAATCCCTTCCAGCCCCGGCGAAGAATTGACTTCCATCACCAGCGGTCCGCGTTCTGAGCGGAGAATATCAACACCTGCCACATTCAGCCCCATCACCTGTGCAGCCCGCACCGCCGTGGCACGTTCACCCGGGGTAATCCGGATCAGGCTGGCAGTGCCACCACGATGCAGGTTGGAGCGGAACTCGCCCTCCTTCGCCTGACGCTTCATTGCCGCAACCACCTTGCCGTCAACGACAAAGCAGCGAATGTCGGCGCCACCGGCTTCCTTGATGTACTCCTGCACCATGATGTTGGCGGACAACCCCATAAAGGCCTCGATCACCGACTCGGCCGCCTGACGGGTTTCCGCCAGGACCACGCCAATACCCTGGGTGCCCTCCAGTAACTTGATCACCAGTGGCGCGCCGCCAACCATGTTGACCAGGTCCGGAATATCATCCGGGGCATTGGCGAACCCGGTTACCGGCATGCCGATGCCTTTGCGCGCCAGCAACTGCAGCGAACGCAACTTGTCACGGGAACGGGTAATCGCTACCGATTCATTGATCGGGAATACGCCCATCATTTCAAACTGGCGCAGCACCGCAGTGCCATAGAAAGTAATCGAGGCGCCGATTCGCGGGATCACCGCGTCATAGCCTTCCAGCACCCGACCCCGATAATGAATTTCCGGTTTCAGTGAAGCCATGCTCATGTAACAGCGCAGGGTATCGATAACTTGCACTTCATGGCCGGCCTGCTCACCGGCCTCCACCAGCCGGCGGGTGGAGTACAGATTCCTGTTACGCGACAAAATAGCAATTTTCATACAACGCTCCCGGGCCGTTTTTTGCGGCCAAGCAGGTAGGATGCATTCGGATCAATACACAGCCCATCCATGGCAGTGCGGCCGAGCAGCATGCGAAATTTCATGTTCTCACGATCAGTAAGGGTGATTTCGATCGGCCAGCGCCGCTCGCCCAGTTTGACATCGGTACGAATGACGATCCGCTCCTCTCTGTGACCACCGGAATCGGTGACCTGGCGACGCTCCAGCACCGGGCAGATACACTCAGTCACCACTTCAGTATTTTTTTGCAACGGATGCATGCAGAACCGTACCCACTCCTGATCACCAACAAACCAGGTGCTCAGCTCAAAAGCATGCAGTGCCGAGGTGCGTGCACCGGTATCTACCTTCACCTTGATCTGGCGAATGCCAAGCTCCGGCAGAGATACCCACTCGCGCCAACCGATGCGTTGCATGATCAATCCGCCCGCTTCTCGCCGAGCAGTTCAATCTTGTAGCCATCCGGATCCTCGACAAACGCCAGAATGGTACTGCCATGTTTCATTGGCCCCGGCTCGCGGGTGATCTTGCCGCCCTTTTCACGAATACGATCACAGGCGGCATAAACATCGTCCACCGCCAGGGCAACGTGGCCATAGCCATTGCCGAGATCATATTGCGACGTATCCCAGTTGTGGGTCAGTTCGATGGCAGCACCTGCGGATTCATCCTGATAGCTGACAAACGCCAGCGTGAAGCGGCCTTCCGGGTAATCCTTGCGGCGCAGCAGGCGCATACCCAGTACATCGGTGTAAAAGGCAATGGAGCGGTCGAGATTGCCGACCCGCAACATGGTGTGAAGAATTCGCATCATCCCTCTCCGGCAGGCAGGAAAGACCTGCAAACAAAAACGCCCGACTAGCGTCGGGCGTTCCGTGCAATAGGTCAAGCAAAGCTGACGCTCACTGCATGCGCCGGCCCTTCTTGGCGGCAATACGCAGGCGCAGGGCGTTCAGACGGATAAAGCCTTCGGCGTCCTTCTGGTTGTAGGCACCGGCGTCGTCTTCAAAGGTGGCGATTGAAGCATCGAACAGGCTGTCATCCGAGCGACGGCCGACCACACTGACATTGCCCTTGTACAGCTTCACCCGAACCTCACCGTTAACGTACTCCTGAGTGGCATCGATCAGCTGCTGCAG
>JBECKT010000165.1:0-17169 GCA_040235405.1 Alcanivoracaceae bacterium | reverse complement strand
CCAGATTGCCGAAGGCAGCAACGCTGTTGGCGGAGCCGCCTTCGGCGGTGGCGTCAATGGTGCTCATCAGCGAGGGCATGCTCGGGTTGGACATGTCCAGGACATCGACGGTGACATCGTTGGCGTTGACGACAAACAGGCGGCGCTGGCGAGCATCGTAGGCAACAATTTCAGCGGCGGCCTCATCAAAAAAATCTGCCGGGTTGCCGGGTGGGGTGTAGGTGCCGGCGACTTTCAGTTGCAGCAGGACAGCACTGGTGCCGTTGCGACCGTCGTCACCGCCGCAGGCGCTGAGGGTGACGATACTGGTGGCCAGCGCCAGTGCGGAAAGCGAGTGTTTCAGATTCATCGGTGGTCCCCTGATATGACGGTGAAATCAAGGGAATCAGGGTAGAAGTGGAATGTGACAGGGATGGGGCGGAGATGTGACGGTCGGATAACAGTTTTGTTGCTGTGCTTTTCGTCTTGGTAATGGGTGGGGCAGTGAACTTCTCCGGCTTGAGAGCCTGTCAGGGGGTTGCCGGGACACGCCGTGAACCCGTCCCTGGGGGCTTGTGTTCGACATCCATGTCTCACACAGTCCCGGAAACCCCCTGACAGGCTCTCAAGCCTCACATCCTGCTGTTTGTCCGCATTTCATCGTTTCGAATTTTATTGTCTTTGTTTCGTACTGGCTTTGCTTCACCCCTGACCCGCAGTCGCACGGTGTCTCAGTTGGGCGTGAACGTCACCACATCCGGAGGGTGACCTGAAGTGGAGCGAAGCGGGACAGTCAGCCCGGAGGATGTGGTGGCGGTTGCGCCCTGGCACGACGGTGAAGTTGGTAACAACAGCAGGAAGTCAGCGAGTAACCCGCTGCAAAACCACAAAACTGTAATCGTACGGATTCGGCCCCCCAGCAGAAAAATCCTGCCGCCCGGCTTCCTGCCACAAGGACGCGTCGTACTCTGGAAAGAACGCATCCCCTTCAACGTCCGCATGTACCTCGGTGATATAAAGCACATCCGCGCGCGGCAATGCTTCGGCATAAATCTGCGCACCACCAATCACCACCACCTCGTCGACGCCATCAATCAGGGCAATGCTCTCGGCAAGGCGGATCGCCTCATCAAGGCTGGTGACCACTCGGGCGCCTTCGGCAACATAACCGGGCTGGCGGCTGATGACGATATTGGCGCGGCCCGGCAATGGCCCTTTCAGCGACTCCCAGGTTTTCCGCCCCATGATGATTGGCTTGCCGAACGTCGCCTGTTTGAAATATTTCAGATCACCGGGCAGGTACCAGGGTAATTTGTTGTCACGACCGATGCAGCCATTGGCCGCTTTGGCAACAATCAGCGACAGCTTCATATCGCCACTGGCGCCTTGATATGCGGGTGCGGGTCGTAGCCTTCCAGGGTGAAATCCTCAAACCGGAAAGCAAACAGATCTTTTACCGCCGGGTTGATTTTCATCACTGGCAGCGCTCGGGTGTCGCGCGACAGTTGCAGTTCGGTCTGTTCCATATGATTACTGTACAGATGGGCGTCACCAAGCGTGTGCACAAAGTCACCCGGCTGCAGGCCGCAGACCTGCGCCATCATCATGGTCAGCAGGGCATAGGAGGCAATATTGAACGGCACGCCGAGGAATATATCGCCGCTACGCTGGTACAGCTGGCAGGACAGCTTGCCGTCGGCGACATAAAACTGGAACAGGCAGTGACATGGCGGCAGCGCCTGACGGCCGAGTTCGGCGTTTTTGTCCGGGCTCAGGGTCGGGTCGGGCAATACTGCCGGGTTCCATGCCGAGACCACCAGCCGGCGTGAGTCCGGGTTGCGTTTGATCTCGGCGAGAATTTCGCTGATCTGGTCGACCACGCGGCCGTCATGGGTTTTCCAGCTGCGCCACTGTTCGCCATAGACGGGGCCGAGTTCGCCGTCTTCTGTGGCCCATTCATCCCAGATCGAGACGCCGTTTTCTTTCAGGTAACGGATATTGGTTTCGCCGGTCAGGAACCAGAGCAGTTCGTGAATAATGGATTTCAGGTGCAGCTTCTTGGTGGTCAGCAGTGGAAAACCTTCGCTGAGGTCGAAACGCATCTGGTAACCGAATACGGCACGGGTGCCGGTGCCGGTGCGATCATTTTTAATCACACCGTGATCGCGAACGTGGCGCAGCAGGTCGAGGTACTGCTTCATCGGTTGGCTCCCTGTTTGCGATAGCCCCAGATCATCATCCCGGCGCCGATAAAGATCATCGGTGCGCTCAGGATCATGCCCATGGTCAGCCAGTTGCCCAGCAGGTAACCGATATGGGCATCCGGCTCACGGAAGAATTCGGCGCCAATGCGGGCACAGCCGTAACCGATACCGAACAGGCCGGTGACGGCGGCGGCGGGTCGCGGCTTGCGCGAGTAGATCCACAGCAGGGTGAACAGGGCCACGCCTTCGAAAGCAAACTGATAAAGCTGTGAGGGATGGCGCACCAGCTGCAGCGGATCGCCGGGGAACACCATGCCCCAGGAGACGTCGGTGGGCTTGCCCCACAGTTCACCGTTGATAAAGTTGCCGATACGGCCGCTGGCCAGTCCCACCGGTACCATTGGCACAATGAAATCGGCAACAGTGAAATAGCTTTTGCCGGTTTTGCGTTTGAAATACCAGAACGCAGTCAGTACGCCGAGCATGCCGCCGTGGAATGACATGCCGCCCTGCTGCAACTTGATGATCCAGAGCGGATCGCGCAGCCACTGGTCAAGGTTGTAGAACAACCCGTAACCAAGCCGGCCGCCGACAATGACACCGACAGCGCCATAAAAAATCAGATCGCCGACCTGTTCGCGAGTAAACGGGCTGGCGGGTTTGCCGGCGCGCCAGTTGGCCAGCAACCAGGCGCCGGAAAAACCGAACAGATAGGTCAGGCCGTACCAGTGCACGGACAACGGACCAATAGAAAAGGCAACAGGGTCAATCTGCGGAAAAGTCATAGCACCAGATTCAGTCCGATCAGAAACAGGGCAGCGGCGAAGACCCGCTTCAGGGTTACCGCCGCCAGCCGGTGAGCCAACCGCGCTCCGAGGCGGGCCAGCGGGAAACTGGTCAGCACTATACCTGCCACCGCCGGCAGATACACGAAGCCGAGGCTGCCGGCGGGCAGGTCCGGTTGCTGCCAGCCGGCAATAATGAAGCCGGTGACGCCGCCCAGAGCAATCGGCAGGCCACATACTGCGGAGATGGCCACGGCCTGCTGCATACGCAGGCGGCAGGCGCTGATAAATGGCACCGTCATCGAGCCGCCGCCAATCCCGAAGATGGCGGACAGGGTGCCAATCACGGCCCCGGCCAGTGCCAGCCCGACACGGCCGGGCAAGCGCTCGGCGCCGTCACGTTGCTTGATCTGGCTGCTGATCGCCATCTGCACGGCGATGATCATGGCAAACACCCCGAACAGCCGGGCCAGCATGGCGCTTGGCAGGGCGCTGGCAACAAAGGCGCCGACGAAGGCGCCAGCGAGAATGCCGGCCGCCATCGGTAAGGCCACCGGCCAGCGAATCGCGCCAAGCCGGTGATGGCCGTAGATCGAGCTGATCGAGGTTACGGCAATGGTGGCCAGCGAAGTGGCCACCGCCAGTTGCGCGGTGATCGCTGCAGGAAAGCCCATCAGCGGGAACATGATCAGTAGTGCCGGGACGATTACCACGCCGCCGCCCAGGCCGAGGGCGCCAGCGAGCAGGCCGGCGACCACGCCAAGGGCAAGAAACTGGATCAGGAGTTCGAGCAACGGCTGGACCTCGGCTACACTGCGGCCGATATGCTATCCCAGAAGTCCAGTCGGGTCTGCCCGGCAAGCAAATCAATCCGGCTTAAGGAGGGTATCTGATCCATGTGTATCGTGTTGTTCGCCTGGCAGGCCCATGCCGACTATCCGCTGATCGTCGCCGCCAATCGTGACGAGTTCCACCATCGCCCGGCGGAGGCAGCGCGCTGGCGCGGTGATTTGCTCTGCGGCCTGGATCTGGTCGCCGGCGGGACCTGGCTTGGCGTTACCCGGGCCGGGCGCTTCGCTGCGGTAACCAATTATCGTGAACCGATCACCGATCAAACCCCCGGCAACCGTTCCCGTGGCATGCTGCCGCTGGGTTTTCTTGAAAGCGAGCTGACGCCGCTGGATTACCTGCACACGCTGGAGGCAAACCAGCAGGAGTATGGCGGCTTCAACCTGCTGGTCTGTGACGGTCAGGAGCTCGCCTGGATGAGTAACCGTGGCGCGGCGCCGCAGCGGGTCGAGCCCGGCGTGCATGCGCTCAGCAACGGTCAGCTCGACACCGACTGGCCGAAGACCCGCCGTGGCCGGGCACTGCTTGAGCGGGCCATTGATGCCGGCGTGTCGATCGACAATCTGCTGCCGGTGCTGGCCGATGACCAGCTGCCGGACGATGACCAGCTGCCGGACACCGGCGTCGGGCTGGAACTGGAGCGGCTGGTGGCGCCGATTTTTATCCAGTCGGCGGCCTATGGCACCCGCGCCAGTACCGTGGTGATCCAGCAGGCCGACCGGCAGTTTCACTTCGCCGAACAGCGCTGGCAGCCGGGCGGTGCCCGGGTCGGGGAGCCGCAGCGGTTCGGTGACTGATCTGGTTGGATCGAAATCGCATAAACTTCTGCATTTTTATTATTTCTGGTTCGGCGCCCGATCCGTACACTGGGCGCTCTTTGTATATCCGGGACCATACCGATGGACTGGCAAGGCTGGCTGACGCTGCTGATTACCGCGAGCGTGTTCGTAATTCTGGTGAGTTCGTCCCGGTTTGGGCCGGATCTGGTGCTGATGGGGGCGCTGTTGCTGCTTGGCCTGAGCGGCATTCTCCAGCCGGGAGAAGCACTAGCCGGTTTTTCCAATAGCGGTTTGATTACCGTGGCGGCGATGTTTGTTGTGGCGGCCGGTATCCGCGCTTCCGGCGGCGTCGATCTGGTGGTGAATCGTATTCTCGGTCGGCCCAAGGGCGAGCGCAGCGCCATGGCGCGTCTCTCTGCGCCGGTTATGGTGTTGTCCGGATTCCTGAATAACACCCCGGTGGTGGCCACCATGATCCCGGCGGTCACTCGCTGGGCCAAGCAGCTTGGTATCCCGGCGTCGACACTGATGATCCCGCTCAGCTATGCCTCGATCCTGGGCGGCACCCTGACGCTGATCGGCACCAGCACCAACCTGGTGGTTAATGGTCAGTACCAGACCCTGACCGGCAATGCCGGCTTCGGTCTGTTCGATATCACCACGGTCGGTCTGGTCGCTGCCTCTGCCGGCATCGTCTTTCTGTTGCTGGCTGGTCCGCTTCTGCTGCCGAAACGGCGCAGCCCGGATGAAACCTTTGCCGACATGCGCAGCTTTACCTTTGAAGTGGCGGTGGCCCATGACGGGCCGTTGGTAGGCAAGTCGATTGCCGATGCCGGGTTGCGCCATCTGCAGCGAATTTATCTGGCTGAAATCGAGCGCCACGGCAGTGTGATGACAGCGGTGTCACCGGATGACACCTTGCAGGGCGGCGACAGGCTGGTGTTCGTTGGTGAAACCGACGCCATCATTGACGTGTTGCGGATCAACGGGCTGGTGCCGTCAGTGGGCCGTGAACCGGTGATTGAGCGCAACGTACCGGAGCGGAAACTGGTGGAGGCAGTAGTGGCGCCGGGTTGTGAGGGTGTCGGCAAAACTATCAAGGACGCGCGCTTCCGTGATCGCTACGGTGCTGTGGTGCTGGCGGTGGCGCGTAATGGTGAGCATATCAAGGGCAGGTTGAGCTCGATCATTTTGCAGCCGGGTGATGTGCTGCTGCTGGAAGCTCGCCCGGCTTTCGTCAGCCGGCAGAAATATTCCCGTGATTTTCTGCTGATCAGCGAGCTCGATGAGGAGCGCCCGGATCACAGCCGCGCCCTGTTGTCCTGGGGGATTCTCGGCGCCCTGGTGCTGCTCGCCGCATTTAACGTCACCAGTATGCTCAATGCCGCGCTGCTTGGTGCCGGCGCCATGATTTTCAGCCGTTGTGTCAGTGTGGCAGAAGCCAAACGCAGCCTTGACCTGACGGTCATCATTACCATTGCTGCAAGCTTCGCAATCGGTGCAGCGCTGCAGAAAACCGGAGCTGCACTTTATCTTGGCGAGACGATACTCGGTGTTGCCGGAACCAGCCCGATCCTGCTGCTGGTGCTGACCTACATCACCGTTTCAGTGCTGACGGAAACCATCACCAATAACGCTGCGGCAGTGATCATGCTGCCGATCGTCCTCGCCATTACCTCTGCGCTGGGGCTGAACGAGGCACCTTTTGTGTTGGCGGTGATGATGGCGGCATCGGCAAGCTTTGCCACGCCATTGGGATATCAGACCAACCTGATGGTGTACGGCCCCGGCGGCTATCGCTTCAGCGATTTCCTGCGTATCGGCGTGCCGATGAACGTGGTGGTGGGTGCGGCGACGATTGCGGCGATTCTGCTGTTCTGGCCGCTGCAGCCGTGACGTAGTGTCTATCTGAAGGTTCGGGATGGGCTGCTTCGGCCTCTCGTCGGGGCGGCAGGGTGAAAGGGCACTTTGAAAACACTTAAGGAAGCTCTGAATAACCCGTAGGAGCGGCTGACCAGCCGCGAATCCTTTTCGCCGTCGATCGACGGCTCCTACGCAAGTCCGTGCCCCCTGTAGGAGCGGCTGACCAGCCGCGATTATCTTGCAAAAGAATTCGCGGTCGATCGAGCGCGATACGCTCGGAAAAATCGCGGCCGCTCGGCCGCTCCTACGCTGTTATCTTACTGACTGAAATTTACTTCCGTGTTCTGCTCTGCAATAACAGCAGCGTTCTGCGTTTGCAGGAAGACAATATCGTCATCCTGATCCGGCATGTCGTCCAGCGCCTGGCAGGTCAATGCCACAGTATAGTCGCCGGTCGGTACAAAGCCGATGCTGTAGACATACAGGCCGGAGTTGATGTCCAGCGTGACATTGGCTGTGGTCAAAGGATGGGTGTCACCAATCGGCAAGCCATTCTCATCGACATACACGTCGCCGGTAACAGCGGCGCTATTGCTGAACAGATAAACGGCGTTACCGGTGTCGCTGGCAAGATCATTGGTGCAGCTTGCATCTGCCAGCAGTGCGGCATCGACGTTGCCGGACAGTGAGCCGGTCTCGGTATTGTCGGTGATACGCAGGGCCGGCCGCAGCAGATAATGATCACTGCCATTCGGCTTTGTCAGTGCGCGGCGAAGATCCACATCAAGCGTGAAATCCGCATTGCCACCTGCCGGAACGACGAAGCCGCTGACCAGTTGCAGGAATCGCGAGTCGTCAGACGGGATACCCTGCTGGCCGGGAATAAACAGATCGACACTGCCGCCTTCATTGGTGACTACGTAGGAATCCGGAAAGCCACCACTGACATACAGTCGAATCCAGTTGTACTGCCCCGCTCGTACTTCAGTGTCCGGCAGCAGTGGAGCTGCATTGGTGCCCTGCAGATCCAGCAGGTTCTCAATCACGATCGGCTCGTCGGGGATGTAATCAAATGCCGAGCCTGACTTTGGTTTGAGAGAAATGCGATGTACGGTGAGATGCACCTGAGTGACATCATCTGCCGGCGCATCGGTGATATCCACGGAGGCAATACCGGTCGACGGCGAATCGCTACCACCGCAAGCGCTTAGCAGGATACTGCCGGCAAGGGCGAGGGCGGCCGGGAAGTAAGCTCGCACCGGTCTGGATGTGTGAGTTGACGGTAACAGTTTCATGGCCTGACTCCTGTGAAAAAAGCAAAACGCTGTTCCCGATGAACGGGGCAACCAGTTGACAGGTGATGTGCCAGGAAGGTCCTGAAAGCGGGAAATAAACCTGCGGTTTTTGAAAGTCATCACAAATTGTCTTGCACTGTCGTGCCGGGAGCGGTCCCGTCTGGGGCGTTATGCTTAGCCAAAAACCGGAGCGTGGCTACAGGATCTGGTCGATGGCCGCACACAGTGCCCGGGCGGAGCTGAAGCGACTGGCCGGGTCCTTGGCCATCAGGGTCAGGATCAGGCTCTCACTGGCCGGGCTCAGGCTGGCGTTGATGGAGGTTGGTGGCGGCGGCAGCTGGGTGATGTGCTGGCTCATGATCGCCGTGGTTTCGCCGCGAAACGGCAGCGTACCGGTGACCATCTGGTACAGGGTGACGCCGAGTGCATAGAGGTCGCTGCGGGCATCCACCGGTTGGCCGGCGGCCTGTTCCGGGCTCATGTAGCTGGGCGAACCCAGCGCCAGACCCAGCTGGGTTACCACGTCCGAGCTGGCCAGCTTGGCTATGCCAAAGTCGGTCAGCTTCGCGGTCATGGTGTCGGAGAACAGGATATTGGCCGGTTTGATGTCGCGATGAATGATGCCCTTGTCGTGGGCATAGGCCAGGCCATCAGCGATCGAGCGAATAATGCGCAGCGCCTCTTTTTCTTCCATGGCGCCATTGCCAATACGCTCGCCGAGGTCACCGCCGGGCAGCAGCTCCATGATGAACCAGAACTGGCCGTGATCCTCGAACAGGTCCAGCACGGAAACAATATTCGGGTGCGACAGTTTTGCCAGTGCCAGCGCTTCCTGATTGAAGCGGTGCAGTTGTTCGGTATCCTGCAGCAGATTGTCGGCCAGCATTTTTGCCGCCACCTGACGCTGCAAGCGCTGGTCGAAGGCAAGGTGTACTTCACCCATGCCGCCTTTGGCTACCAGCCCATGCAGGTGGTAACGCTGTCCGGCGCCAATAAAGCGATCGCCTGTGGCCACTGTCGGCAAACGCATCTGTGTTGCTTCCGGCTGCGTCATGTTCTGGTCCTGGGCCAGACGCAGGGTGCGCGGCAGATGATTTATCAGCAGCACGCCGCTGGGTATCAGACCAAGCAGCCAGGCCAGCACCATAAACTGGCGATAGCGCTTTTCCCGTAGCGGATTCTCCGCCTCTCTGGTGGTGCGAATCAGACCGAGGACTTTCTTTTCTACCGTGACCGGCTGGTAGACCGCATCGGTCAGTGCGCGCAGGCCGAATGGCACGACCGTCAGCAGCAGCACGAGAGTAACGCCGGCGGCGATCTGCGCCTGACGGGCACTGCGCAGCCATAACCAGAGCATCGACTTCGAGCGGGCAATGGCCGGCAGTAGTCTGGCGTTCTCCCTGGTCCGCTCGAATCCGCTTCGCAGCCGCTGCTTCATAGACATAAATTTATCCCGCACGACGATGGCTGATCAGGTCACCGAGCCCGGCCTTGTCCAGTTGCAGACTGATGTAGGAAGCAATGACCTCGCCGTTATCCATGGCGAGCAGTTCATAAAGCAGCTTTCGTGCGGTGGTGATTTTCATGCGCCGGATTGCCGCCTTGACGCGCAGCAGGTGCGAGGCATTCATGCTCAGGGTATCGACACCCATGGCCATCAGCATCAGCGCCGAGCCCGGGTCGCCGGCCATTTCGCCACACACCGATACCGGCTTGCCTTCGGCATGGGCATGTTCGATGACATGCATGATCGCGTGCAGCACCGCCGGGTGCCAGGAGTTATACAGGTTGGCCACCTGACGGTTATTGCGATCCACTGCCAACAGGTACTGGGTCAGGTCGTTGGTGCCGATAGAGAGAAAGTCGACCCGTTGTGCCAATGCCCGCGCCTGATACACCGCTGCCGGCACTTCAATCATCACGCCCACCGGCGGCATCACCACATCAAAACCCTCATCGCGCACTTCCAGCCAGGCCCGGTGAATAAGATGCTGGGCTTCTTCGACCTCAAATACCGTGGTGACCATCGGCAGCATGATGCGCAGGTTATCGAGGCCTTCGCTGGCTTTCAGCATGGCACGAATCTGCACCATGAAAATTTCCGGGTGATCGAGTGTCAGGCGAATACCACGCCAACCGAGAAACGGGTTCTCTTCCTCAATCGGGAAATAGGGCAGGTCCTTGTCACCGCCGACATCCAGTGTGCGCATGGTCACCGGGTGTGGAGCAAACGCCTCCAGCTGTTCCCGGTAAATGATTTTCTGTTCATCTTCGGAGGGGAAGCGGTCGCGGACCATGAACGGAATTTCGGTGCGGTACAGGCCGACTCCTTCAGCGCCACGCTCCAGCGAGCGCGAGATATCGGTCATCAGGCCGGTGTTGACCATGATGTCTATGCGTTTGCCGTCTTCGGTTTCCGCCGGCAGGTCGCGCAGTTTTTCCAGCCCCGCCAGCAGAGTCTGCTCTTCACGGATGATGACTTCAAACTGGTGCTTCAGCTCGTTGTTGGCATTGGCAATCAGACGGCCCTTGAAGCCATCTACAATGACCTCGCGGCCATCAAGTTGCTTGAGTGGCAGGCCGGCTGCACCGACCACCGTCGGGATGCCCATCGATCGCGCCACGATCGCCATATGCGAGTTGCGTGACCCGCGACTGGTAGCAATGCCGACAATATTTTCCCGCGGCACTTCCATCAGCATCGCGGTGGTGATTTCCTCACCGAGCAGTACCGTTTGCGCCGGGTACTCCACTTCGCGGCGCTGGTCGCTCTGCAGATGGGCAAGCAGGCGCCGGCCGATGTCGCGGACATCGGCGGCACGCTCACGCAAATAGCTGTCGTCCATCAGTTCGAAATTGTGCACATGTTCATCGATGACCATGCGCAGGGCGCCTTGCGCCCACTGGCCGGCGCGGATTTTTTCAACCACTTCACCGGGCAGGGCGTGGCGGTCGAGCATGCGCAGATAGACTTCGAACAGGGCCTGCTCTTCGCGGCCAAGGCTGCGGCTGGCGCGTTCTGCCAGGGCCCGGATTTCGTGACGGGCCTTTACCAGCGCCCCGTCAAGCAGGGCAATTTCGGCGTTCACATCCTCCGCATCGCGATCCGGTACCGAGGAAAGATCCGCCGACGGGTACAGTCGCACGGCAATGCCGATGGCAGCGCCCTGGGCGCCCGGCAGGCCGTTGAAGAAAGCCGGTTCCGGCTTGCCGTCGCTGCCGCTGTTCGTGGTCAGATCGCCGGTGGCACGAGCATGGGCGACGACGGCTGACAGCTGCGCCGAGATGGTGACCAGAAAGGCTTCTTCGCTCTGATCAAAACGGCGAGAGTCGCGTTGCTGCACCACCAGCACGCCGAGCACTTCACCCTGATGCATGACCGGCACGCCAAGAAAGGCGTGAAACGGGTCTTCGCCAGTCTCGGCCAGATAGAGAAATTTCGGATGGGTAAAGGCGTCTTCGAGATTGAGCGGTTCCTCGCGCTGACCGACCTGGCCAACCAGACCCTCGGAGACACCAAGGCTGACCCGGCCAACGGCTTCCTGCTTCAGACCTTCGGAAGCCATCAGCACATAGCGCTGCCGATCACGATTGAGCAGGTAGATCGAGCAGACCTCGGTGCCCATGGCATCGCGTACCCGCCGCGCCATCAGATCCAGAGCCGAACGCAGGTCCGGGGCGCTGTTTACCTCCTGAACGATACGACGCAGGGTATCAAGCACGTTCATTCTCCCGCCGCAGACGGCGCATGGCCGGCGCCAGTTCCCGCAGGGCACGGACATAGACGCCACGCTTGAACTGAACCACCTTGCGCACCGGATACCAATAGCTGACCCAGCGCCAACTGGTGAACTCCGGGGTCTCGCTGGCGGCCAGGTCAATGGCGGATTCATCGCCGGTCAGCCTGAGCAGAAACCACTTTTGCCGCTGGCCGATGCAGGGCGGCTGCGAAGGATAGCGCTTGTTGCGCAAAAACCGTCGTGGCAGCCGGTAACTCAACCAGCCCTCGGTGCAGGCGACAATTTCAACATCCTGCTGCTGCAGGCCGACTTCCTCATGCAGCTCCCGGTACAGGGTCTGTTCCGGCGTTTCGCCCGGCATCATGCCGCCCTGCGGGAACTGCCAGGCATCCCGGTTGCCGACGCGGCGGCCCCAGAATACCTTGCCGTCCGGGCCCATCAGAACGATGCCCACATTCAGCCGATAACCCTGTTCATCAATAATGCCGGACATCTGACCCGCCTTGTCACTATGCCGCAATTAAACCTTGCGGGAGCCTGCCGTCGCAATGCGAAGTGCCTGATTGTCGCGACAAATCAGCGGAATCCTTTGCTATGCTAGCGGCGGGACACGGGATAAACGGGGTAAGCGCTGATGACGCTGGCGATTTTTGATCTGGACAATACGTTGATCGCGGGCGACTCCGATCATCTATGGGGTGATTTTCTGGTCGAACGCAAACTGGTTGATGCCGCCCTCTACAAGGCCACCAACGATCAGTTTTATCAGGATTACAAGGACGGCCGTCTTGATATTCATGCCTATCTTCGTTTTGCCCTGGGCCCGCTGGCCGAGCATGCGCTGTCAAACCTGATTGACTGGCGCAGTGAGTTCCTTGAGGAAAAGATCCGGCCGATCATGTTGCCGGCGGCGGCGCAGCTGCTGCAGAAGCACCGTGACCAGGGTCACACCCTGATGATCATTACGGCTACCAACGATTTTGTTACCGGGCCGATTGCCGAGTCCCTCAACGTAGACTACCTGATTGCAACCCGGGCAGAAATGATTGGCGAGCGCTATACCGGTGAGATGGATGGCGTGCCGTGCTACCGCGAAGGCAAGGTGCAGCGCCTGCATGAGTGGCTGCAGCAGCATAAGGAGCATTCGCTGGCGGACAGCTGGTTCTACAGTGATTCCCACAATGATTTACCACTGCTGCGCAAGGTTGCCCATCCGGTTGCGGTCGACCCGGATCCGGTGCTGCAGCGGGAAGCACAGGAGGCCGGCTGGCCGCTGATGAGTTTGCGGGGAAAAGTATGAAGCGCGGTCATCTGGTTGTTGTGGCATGTCTTTCCGTGCTGGCGGGTTGCGAGCAACCGGCGCCGCCGGCCATCGAGTCAGTATCTGTCGATGCCGCGCCCTCGGCAGCGCAGCAGCAGGTTATGGCATTGTTGCAGCAGGAACAGGCCGAGCGTTTGCGTCGCCTCAGTGCCAGCAGTCTGGTGTTTGCCGATGCGGTGGAAGGGCTGCTCGGCGATCCGGTTGATGAGCGGTTGGCCACGGCCCGGGAAGGTTGGGCCCAGCTGTATCGGAGCTTTAATGAGGCGGTGGTGATCCTTGCCTGTCGTGCGGTCGAGTCGGCATCGATGGCTACGGCGTTGCAGCGGGTGGACCCGTTTCCGATCCTGCCCGGCTATATCGATGGCCTGACGGACTGGCCCGACAGTGGCATTGTCAATGACGTCAGTTTGCCGCTGAGCCGTGAATCGCTGCGCGCCCAGCAGGGTGTCACGGCGCAGGAAGAAGCCAGTCTGGGCTTTCAGGTGGTGGCGTTCCTGCTTGAGGGAGAGCCTGCCGCGCCACGTCTGGTCGCTGCGCTGACGGAGGTAACCGAAATACCGGAGGGTAGCGAGTTCAGCCTGCCGGAGCAGCCGGAAAACCGGCGCCGCCAATACCTGTCTCTGGCCACTGCCTTGCTGGTGGAGGATCTGCAGATGCTGACGGCTGATCCGGGCAATGTCCCGACAGTTGGTGCCAACTGTCCGGTTGATGCCTTGCGCCGCACCACCGAGCGAATGATTCGCGTGGTTGGCCTGGAGGACAGGAATTCGGTTGCCGGGGAATATTTTTCCGCACGTTCGCGGGCTATTGCCATGGAGGGTTTGCAGCGGGCAATGACACCCTGGCTGGCGCCATCTTCGTCGTTGCGCGAGTGGTTGTCGGAAAACGGAGTTCAGTCCGGCTTGCCGGAGCCTGCCTTTACGGCAGAGCCGGATATTCTGTTGCTGCAGCAATTGCATGCCGGGCTCAGTGCCAGTCGCTCGTTGTTGAACTGATCAGGTTGGTAAAATTTCCGGGAGCAGCAGAGCTGCCCCCGGAAACGGATCAGAAGCTGACCCGGGCGAACAGGCCAAGTGCGTCGTAGTCACCACTGAACTGGATATCAGCGCCAAGGCTGACTTTCTCGGCAACCTTGAACAGCGCTTCACCATATAGACCGATTTCGGTTTCATCGTACATGCGCCACATGAAGGCGCCGCCGGACAGCTCGACATTCGAAGCGGTAGCATGGCGGACACCGCCGGCAAGGCGCATGCCGGTTTCATTGTCCTTGTTGTTGTTTACTTCTATCCGGTCGTGCAGCACGTCACCGGTGATCACCAGATCCAGACCTTGCTGCAGCGGGGTGTGGAAACCCAGACCACCACTCAGGCCGATACCGTCGTAATCGCCATCGCCGTCGTACAGGCTGACGTTGCCGCGCAGGAACAGATGCTCGTCCAGTGCCACGGAAACCCGGCCGTAGAGTGCATCACGGTCAAAGCCGTCCAGATCCTGAAACTCCAGGCCAAACTGGGCAAAATCGTAGTTGAAATTGTTATCCCGTACCTGGCTGGTCTGGGTCTGAGCCATGGCGCCGGTGCTGATGGCAGCAGCCAGCGGCAGGACGAGCCACAGGGTTTGACGTTGCATAGATCTCTCCTCAGGAAGCATTACAGTAATGATGCTGCGCATGCGACATTATGGTGCCGGTTTGGTTCCGTTTGACAGGACAGCGTGCAGGCTTTGATGCCAAGCAGGTCACAGATCTGTGATCTGCCTTTCCCTGTCTCTGGCAAGGCCGTAGTAGCGAAACAGAAGTACCTGCAGCAGGGCAACACCCAGTGCGGTGACCATTTCCATTATCACGCCGATGCCGGCATGGTTGCCGGCGACGGACTGCAGTAGCGCGGTCATGATCAGGCTGGCAAGCAGGACCGCTGCAGCGAGTAATAACCATGCCCCCAGTAGCTGCCACTGCTGCGCCTGTGTGCGCTTCACGCTCAGCCGCAGTGCGGCGCCGGCGCTGGTGTTTTCCAGCGCAACCGAGAAAGTCGCCAGTGATAGCCGGATATACAGCCATATCGCCGGCAGGATCAGCAGCATGAATGCCACTGAAACGGTACTGACAACGATCAGGTTGCACAGCAGCATGGCAGGGGCCACGCGCAGGGCCAGCAACGCACATTCGCCGAGCCCGCGTGCCTGGCCACCAACTATCGCCGCCAGTTGGGTGATCAGGGCTGCTTCCGCCAGCGTACGTAAAACAAAAATCAGTCCAAGGGTAAGGCCGTTAACATCAGTTGCCTGCCCTTCGGTCAGGGTGATTGGCGGGCCGAAGGCCAGCACGGCGGCGCTATTCAGCAACGAGAAAGGAATGACGACCAGGGCAATGGCTGGCAAATGCCGCCACCAGAAACGCAGGGCTTCCTGCAATCGTTCGAAAATCATGATCAGAGACGCATAAAGAAAAAGATGGCGCAGTCTACCACCAGTACTTGCCCCAGTTCTCCGGGTTGGCCCAGAAGCGTGAGTTATTCCAGGCGCGGGTAAAGTTGTAGCGGGCCAGTTCATAGCTGTACAGCGCCATTTCCCGCTCCTGCTGGCGAAATACTGCCTCGCGTCGCAGGCCCATGGCGAGGAAGGCGTTACGTGACCAACGCAGTCGTTCCGGCGCCAGTTTCTCCTGATACAGCACCACCACGCGCTCGGTGTACAGATTGCGCAGCAAACCAATCAGTCTGGCGCCGGCTTCGCGGGTCATATATTCAAGCTGGTCCGCGACGATGGCCATGTCGACCCGCGGCAGTCCCTGCAACCGGGACTCCGGATCGCTCTCGGAAATGCTGTGCAGTGTAGCGCCATGGTGCTGGCACCAGTCTTCCAGTTGCGGGATCGGGTTCAGGCTGATGACGAGCAGCGAAGCAGGGCGGTGGCTGTCGAGGATGGCAGCCAGCGTGGATTGCGGTGTGGCGGCACTGGCCGCCGAGGACATCGGCTGGTTCATGGTGTCAGTCTAGCGCGTCCTGACGCCGCAGAGCCAGATGCCGTTGAAAAGTTTCGATACTTCCCGGAGCGGCTGATCGGCCGCGAAAACCTTTCGCCGTCGGTCGACGGCTCCTACAGGATTGGTGGCAGCTCCCATGCGTCCCTTCGTAGGAGCGGCTGATCAGCCGCGAAGGTCTTTCGCCGTCGATCGACGGCTCCTACGGGAGCAGTGGCATCAGCCGCCGAACAATCCCTTGAAGAAATAGAAGAACAGAATCGACAGCAAGGCACCGGCCGGCAGCGTCACTACCCAGGAGGTAAAGATGGTGCCGATTACGCGCAGGTTCAGCGCGCTGATACCGCGGGCCATGCCGACACCCAGCACCGCACCCACCAGCGTATGGGTGGTGGAAACCGGTACGCCGATACCTGAGGCCAGCACCACCGTGGTGGCAGCGGCGAGCTCGGCGGCAAAGCCGCGGCTTGGTGTCAGCTCGGTGATCTTCTTGCCGACCGTCATCATTACTCTGGTGCCGAACAAAGCCAGACCAAAAACAATGCCGACTGCGCCGATCAACAGAATCCAGTGCGGCAACGCCGATTTGGCGCCGATCTCGCCGCCGGACATCAGCACGCTGTGAATCGCGGCCAGCGGCCCGACGGCGTTGGCGACGTCGTTGGAGCCGTGGGCAAAGGCCATGGCGCAGGCGGTAAAGATCATCAGGATGGCAAATACCCGTTCCACCGAGGTGAAGCGGAAATTGCGGTTTTCTTCCGGAATTTCCTTTACCCGGGTCAGCAAGGCGGCGCCGATCAGCGCGACCACAAGACCGATCAGCAACGAGTAGCCCACCGATTCGAAGCCGCCAGGCTTCAGGCCGACATGTTTCAGGCCCTTGGTCATGGTCACCATGGCGACCATAAAGCCGGTCAGGAACATGTAGAACGGCACATAGCGTTTGGCCCGGGCAAACGGATCCTCGGTATCCAGAATCAGCTTCTGCACGCTTTTTACCAGCGCAAAGGCGATAAAGCCGGCCAGCAGCGGGGACGTGACCCAAGACAGCACGATATTGCCCATCTTGTCCCACTTGACCGCGTCCATGCCGATGCCGACCGCAGCGAAGCCGACAATGGCGCCGACAATCGAGTGGGTGGTAGATACCGGCCAGCCGTAGGCAGAAGCCACCGCCAGCCAGACTCCGGCGGCCAGCAGCGACGCCATCATGCCGTAGATCAGCAGATGCGGGCTGTCCGCAACCGAGCCGCTACTGATAATGCCGCTGCGGATGGTCTCGGTGACCTCGCCGCCGGCCAGATAGGCGCCGGCGAACTCGAACACAATTGCGATCAGTACCGCCTGCTTCACGGTCAGCGCCTTGGCGCC
>JBECKT010000135.1:0-26746 GCA_040235405.1 Alcanivoracaceae bacterium | reverse complement strand
TTAACCGCGAACGGCGCGGCATCGAACAGGGCATGCGCGACGAAGCCATGATTCAGGTGCAGCGCCTGAAAGAGCAGGGTGATCTGCCGCTCGGCCTGTGCCTGCATGACGAGCACTGGCATGAAGGGGTGGTCGGCATTCTCGCTTCGCGGGTAAAGGAAGCCGTGCACCGGCCGGTGATTGCCTTCGCCCGGGCGCAGGAAAAAGGGGTGCTGAAAGGTTCCGGCCGTTCCATTCAGGGGCTGCATTTAAGAGATGCGCTGGATGCGGTGGCGACCCGTCACCCGGGCATGCTGCGCAAGTTTGGCGGCCACGCCATGGCGGCGGGGCTGACGCTGGCGGCGGACCAGTTTGAACAGTTCCGTCAGGCCTTTGCCGAGACCGTGGCGCTGCTGGCGCCGGCGGATATTTTTACCAGTGTGATCGATACCGACGGTGCGCTTGAAGAAACCGATCTGACTCTGAAGAACGCAGAGTTGCTGGCCCACGCTTTTCCCTGGGGACAAGGTTTCCCGGCGCCGCGGTTCGATGGCGAGTTTGAAGTGCTGGATCAGCGCGTAGTTGGCGAACGCCACCTGAAGTTGACCCTTGGTCTGCCGGCCAGCCGCGGCGTGATCGACGCGATCCACTTCAACGCCCCGGTGGCGGACTGGCCGCGCAACTGCCGGCGTATTGCCGGGATCTATCAACTTGGCGTCAACGAATACCGCGGCCAGCGCACCCCCCAACTTCTGTTCGAACACCTGACCCCCCTGTAGGGGCGGCTGATCAGCCGCGAAAACATATCGCCGTCGGTCGACGGCTCCTACAGAGCAGGCATTCTTTCGTAGGAGCGGCCGATCGGCCGCGAAGGTTTTCGCCGTAGATCGACGGCTCCTGCAAAACCGGATTTCTGGTAGCATCCTTTCCCATAGCGCCGGTCAGGCACGAGGAGACACTATGAAAACGATTCACAAGTACCGCCTGAGCCCCGGCGATGAGGTGCAGGAACTGCGCATGCCGGAAGACGCCAGTCCGTTGAAGGTGGAGTATTCGCTGCCGGCCAAGGGCATTTTCCTCTGGGCCGAGCTTGATGCCGCCGATGCCATGGACCCGTCCGACGACATGCGCCGCTTCAAGATCTTCCACACCGGTCAGGGCATTCCGGCGGGCGCGGTTTACGTTGGCACCACCTATAACCAGATGGAGTCGCGCTCGTACCATGTTTACGAGCTGGTTGATTGAGCACCTGCCCTGAAGGTTTTCATCCCGGTTGGCACAATGCCGCACCATCAATCCGCTCGGCAGGATGAAAACCGGCCCCACACCCGCTAGAATGCCGCCCTTTCCGCCCTTGGTGATGAGTTTTTCATGGAAATCAATCCGCTGCGTAATCAGCTTGCCGATATCCGCCAACGCACAGATGCGTTGAGGGGGTATCTTTGACTACCCGGGCAAACGGGAACGTCTGACCGAAGTCGAGCGTGAGCTCGAAGATCCTGCCATCTGGAATACCCCCGACCGCGCCCAGGCGCTGGGCCGTGAACGGGCCCAGCTGGAAGGCGTGGTAAAAAATCTTGATCGTCTGTTCAGTGGCCTTGACGACTCCGACGAGCTGCTGGAAATGCTCGCCGAAGAAGGCGACGAATCCGGGCTGGAAGATCTGCAGCGCGATATCAGCGAACTCGAGAAAATTGTCGCTGGCCTTGAATTTCGCCGCATGTTCTCCGGTGAGATGGATGCCTGTAACGCCTATGTCGATATTCAGGCCGGCTCTGGCGGTACCGAGGCGCAGGACTGGGCCGAGATGATGCTGCGCATGTATCTGCGCTGGTGCGAGGATCACGGCTTCAAGGCGGAACTGATTGAAGCCTCCGCCGGTGAAGTGGCCGGTATCAAGAGCGCCACCATCCATGTGCAGGGCGACTACGCCTTTGGCTGGCTGCGTACCGAAACCGGGGTACATCGCCTGGTGCGCAAATCACCGTTTGATTCCGGTGGCCGTCGTCACACCTCGTTCAGTTCGGTGTTCGTGTCGCCGGAAGTGGATGACAGTTTCGACATTGATATTGATCCAGGCAAAGTTCGAACCGACACCTACCGCGCTTCCGGCGCCGGTGGCCAGCACGTAAACCGGACCGATTCCGCAGTGCGTCTGACTTATGTGTTTACCGACCCGGACACAAACGAAGAGCACACCGTGGTTGCGGCCTGCCAGAGCGGCCGTTCGCAGCACCAGAACCGCGATGAAGCCTGGAAAATGCTCAAGGCGAAGGTGTACGAGCTGGAGATCCAGAAGCGTAATGCCGAGAAACAGCGACTGGAAAGCACCAAGTCGGATATCGGCTGGGGCAGCCAGATTCGCTCCTACGTGCTTGATGATGCTCGTATCAAGGATCTGCGCACCGGCGTTGAAACCCGAAACACCCAGGGCGTGCTGGATGGTGACCTCGACAAATTTATCGAGGCATCCCTGAAGTCGGGTCTGTAAAACAGCACCTTGTAGGAGCGGTCGACCGACCGCGAAAGGATATCGCCCTCGATCGAGGGCTCCTACGGAGAAGCGGGGTGAGCGCAAAGCGACAACGTAGGAGCGGTCGACCGACCGCGAAAGGATATCGCCCTCGGGCGAGGGCTCCTACGGCAAGGCGGGGCCGGTGTGAGCCGGTCTCGATATACCGGGGAATAATTGATGACCGATGACCAGCACCACGACGAGAACAAACTGATTGCCGAACGACGCCAGAAACTCGATGCGTTGCGTGAGCAGGGCAATCCGTTTCCGAATGATTTTCGCCATGATGCGCTGGCGGCGCAGTTGCAGGCCGCTCATGGTGAGAAAAGCAAGGAAGAGCTGGAGCCGCTGGCATTTCGCGTCAAAGTGGCGGGCCGGGTTATGGCTCGTCGTGGTCCCTTTATGGTGTTGCAGGATCAGTCCGGCCGCATCCAGATTTACGCCGACAAAGCTGTTCAGCAGGACATCAAGCACTGGGATATCGGCGATATCGTCGGCGTTGAAGGCGTGCTGCACAAATCCGGCAAGGGCGATCTGTATGTGATGATCGAGCGTCAGCAGCTGTTGACCAAGTCGCTGCGGCCGTTGCCGGAAAAGTGGCATGGCCTGACGGATACCGAACAGAAGTATCGGCAGCGTTATGTTGATCTGATTGTTAATGAAGATACCCGTGATGCATTCCGTATTCGCGCCGGCGTGATCAGCGCCATTCGCCGTTACCTGAGCGAGCGCGGTTTTTTTGAGGCGGAAACGCCGATGCTGCAGGTGATTCCCGGTGGCGCCACGGCGCGGCCGTTTGTCACCCATCACAATGCCCTTGATGTGCAGATGTATTTGCGTATTGCCCCGGAGCTGTATCTGAAGCGTCTGGTGGTCGGTGGCTTTGACCGGGTGTTCGAGATCAACCGCAATTTCCGTAATGAAGGCCTGTCGACCCGGCACAATCCGGAATTCACCATGGTCGAGTTCTATCAGGCCTATTCCGATTACCGCGACATGATGGACCTGACCGAGGACATGCTGCGCACTGTAGCGCAGGAAGTGCTCGGCAAGACCGAAGTGGCATACCAGGGCGAGACCTTTGATTTCGGCAAGCCCTTTGCCCGGATGACGGTGGTCGAGTCGATCCTGCACTTCAATCCGGAGGTCAGCCGCGAGCAGCTGAATGATATGCAGCAGGCAAAGGCCATCGCCAAAGATCTGGGTATTGCCCTCAAGGACAGCTATGGCCTTGGCAAGATTCAGATTGAGATCTTCGAAAAAACGGTGGAGCACCAGCTCAAGCAACCGACCTTTATTACCGAATACCCGACCGAGGTGTCACCGCTGGCGCGACGCAGTGACAGCAACCCGTTCGTTACCGACCGCTTCGAGTTCTTCGTCGGCGGCCGCGAGATTGCCAATGGTTTCTCCGAGCTGAACGATGCCGAGGATCAGGCCGAGCGCTTCCACAAGCAGGTAGCCGAGAAGGAAGCCGGTGACGACGAGGCGATGTTCTTTGACGAGGACTACATCACCGCGCTGGAATATGGCATGCCGCCGACGGCGGGAGAGGGCATCGGCATTGATCGTCTGGTGATGCTGTTTACCGATTCAGCCTCGATTCGGGATGTAATTCTGTTTCCGCATATGAGACCGTTGGCGCGTTAACAGGGAGAGAGCGAGCATGAGCGAGATCCAGTATCAGGGGCGTCAGGCCCGCCGCGAAGGCAGCGAGCAACGTCGTCGCAGCATTCTGGAAGCGGCCCTGCGGATTATTGTCCGTGAAGGTATCCGCAATGTCCGTCATCGCTCCGTGGCAAAGGAGGCGGATGTACCGCTCTCTGCCACCACCTACTATTTCAAGGATATCTCCGACCTGATCGCCGACACCTTCACCCTGTTTGCCGAGCAGGCCATGGAAGAAGTGATTGAGCCGTTCCGCGAGCAGGCATTTGCGCTGCTGGAGCAGTTCGACGGTACCCGGTTGCGGGATCCCGCCGAGCGTTTCAAGCTGATGGAATCGCTCACTGACATGACCACCTTTTTCCTCTATCAGGAGTCCCGCGACAAGCGCGACCACCTGATAGCCGAGCAGGCCTTCATGCAGGAGGCGGTGCTGGATGACCGGCTGCGCGATCTGGCGCTGGTCTACACCAACAAGTTGGTGGAAGTGCTGCAAAGCGCCTGTGAAAAGCTCGGCACGGCGGAACCGGCGCAGGATGCCCAGTTGATGTGGGCGTCGATCATGAATCTGGAATATCGCTTGTTGCTCGACCCGCAGTTTTCCATGCAAGAGCTGCGTGCGCTGGTGCGGCGTATGCTGGAACTGTTCACGACCGCGCGGCATGGATGACAATGGATGGCAGCAGCGACAGGGTGCGTCTGGAGTCAGGCTGGAAGCAGGCACTGGCCAGTGAGTTCAGCAGCGACTACATGATCCGGTTGCGCGCCTTCCTGCTTGCCGAAAAGCAGCAGGGCAAGGTGGTGTACCCTCCCGGCCCGCAAATATTCAATGCTTTCGAGCACACGCCATTTGATCAGGTCAAGGTAGTGATTCTGGGGCAGGACCCCTATCACGGTCCCGGTCAGGCCCACGGTCTGTGTTTTTCTGTCCCGGAAGGGGTGAAGCCGCCGCCGAGCCTGATCAATATTTTCAAGGAAATCAGCCGTGATTTCGGCACGCCGATGAGCCGCAACGGCAACCTGGAGCACTGGGCGGATCAGGGCGTGCTGCTGCTGAATGCGACGCTGACGGTATTGCAGGGGCAGGCCGGTGCACATCAGGGCAAGGGCTGGGAACGCTTTACCGATGCCGTTATTGACCGGCTGAATCGGCAACGGGATGGCCTGGTGTTTATGCTCTGGGGCAGTTATGCGCAGAAAAAGGGCGCGCTGATTGATCGCCAGCGGCATCTGGTGCTGACCGCACCGCATCCATCGCCGTTATCCGCGCATCGTGGATTTATCGGCTGTGGGCATTTCTCCAAAGCCAATGAGTACCTGCGCAGTCACGGCAAGCAACCGGTGGTGTGGTCGCCGGGATAAACTGCGGGAGCGGCCAGGCCGCCCCCGCAGGCGATTACTGAATGCGGTACAGCACCCGCATGTTGTCACCGGCGGCTTCTGCCGGCAGATAACCGATGTACCCACCGGAGCCAACCAGCGTGGTCAGTTCCCGGGTGCTGGACACTTCTCTCGGCGGTTTCCCTTGCCCGGTAAAAACCAGCCGGGTCCAGTAGGCGCGCATCTGCTCCGGAGAGCGGCCCATCAGCTTGCGATAAAAATCCTCGCGATGCCGCTCACCGCCCGGCAAATCCAGAACCTGTACAGGCTTGCCGGCGACCGCTTTCAGTTGGCCGGAAAACAGCTGGCGCACTTCGGCTTCAGTCAGTGATCTAATACTTGAATTGCTGTCAGTGACGACTACCAGATCTGCCTGCGCCAGCAGTGGCAGAGGCAGTGCCAGGAGCAGCATTATGAGTGTTTTTTTCATGTCAGCTCTCCTCAGAACACAGCATCGACAGCGAGGCGGATTACCATCGGATTGGAATTATCCGGGGCGCCTGAACCAGCCGGGCCGGTGAATACGCCCTGGGTGGATACCTCGTTGTTGCTAAAGTCATAGTAGTGGCTGGCGTCGGCCTTGAGGGCAATACCAGAGGCAAGTTCGTAGCGGGCACCCACTGTCCAGCTTTTCTGACGGGAGGCGAAAGTGTCGTAAAGGCCTGCTGCTACAGGGTTGGCAACAACATCAGCGGAGTCTTCTGCATAGCCATAGGCCCAGGTGACGTGGGGCATGAGCTTGCCGAAGCGGTAGCCTGCCATCAGGTAGCCCGCCGGCAGTCTCGGGAACCAGTTTGCCGGGGCGGAAATTTTCAGCTCGGTGGCTTCTCCCATTAGCACCAGAGAACCATTGTCATATTGCAGGCCGGTTCCGATGAAGTGGGCATAGGCGCGGTCCGGACTAAAAGGAGCTGTAACGGGGTTCGCGCTCAGATCGACCGAAATCAGGGTGGTGGCATAGCCCAGCCAGGATGTCCAGTTACCGAGGGTGGAGCGCAGATTGATGCCATGCTGATGGTCAGATTCAAACAGCACGCCGCCGGCTTCCGTTTCCAGGCTGCCCCAGAACACATTCAGCTTGTGATTGATGTTGCCGGTGTTGATATTCCAGGTGGCGTCGATGCCTTCCATGGTATCCGCCGGAATGGTGTCATAAACCTCTGTCGGCAGTTCCACCCAGGGATAGGCATAGCCAACATTCAGATATTGCGAATGCAGGTAGAAAGGCAGCACCAGCCGGCCGGCACGTACCGTGATATCTGGGCGGACATTGTAAGCAAGGTAGGCCCACTGGGCTTCGACGGCAAAGTCATCACTGCCACGGGCCAGTAGTTGTACCACCGCTTCAGCCTCGTCATTGATCCGGGCGTTCACCTGCAGGCCGGCCCGGCTCAAACGCTTGTTGTCCCAGGCGTCAGGCTCAAGGGCGCCTCGGTAGTTCAATTTGTTACCCGCCGCATCTTCGATATTGGTCTGGGTTTCCATGGCGAAGCGGAGATAACCGTTGATGGTAATCCGGTCTGCCACCGAGTTCTGTTGTTCCAGCGAAGCCAGTCGGGTTTCTGCTGTCGCCAGTCGCTCTTCCAGTGTTTCGGCCCATGCCGAACCTGTGGCAGCGACCAGGCAGGCCGCCGCAATTGTTGTCAGTCTCATCGTCGTCCCCATCATGTTGTTGTTATGCGGCATTTATTCTGTCCACTGGCCCGAAAGTGTGAGCTGTGCACGTTTGGCCAAGATATCAGAATGATGCTGGCGGGCAACCCCGTTGGTCGGTAATAACCACTGCGTGGCGCCGCCGGTCATTGATCCGGGCCGGCGGCGGGTTGCTATACTGCGCCGCATTTCGTTCCGGAGAGTGCTGTGAACAGTGTCATGAGTAGCCAGCAGTTCATTATTGATGTCACCCCCGCCAACCTTCAGCAGGTCCTGCAGGCCTCCATGCAGACCCCGGTGATCGTTGATTTCCGGGCTGACTGGTGCCAGTCCTGCAAGCAGATGGCGCCGCTGCTGGAAAAGCTGGTCCGGGAGCTGGAGGGCAAGGTGCTGCTGGCCAGAGTCAATGCCGATGAGCAGCAGGAAGTGGCGGCGCAGTTTCAGGTGCGCAGCCTGCCGACGCTGAAGCTGGTGGTGCAGGGTCGGCTGGTGGACGAGCTGGTGGGCGCCCAGACCGAGGCCGCATTGCGCCAGTGGCTGGCACCGGTGCTGGCGGAGCAGGACCCGGAGGCGGACGCCGAGGCTTTTATCGAGCAGGTCCGGCTGGCGATAGCGCATGGTCATGGTGCCGAAGCTGAGGCGGCATTGCGTGATGCCTTGATGCATGAGCCGGCGCAGCACGGCTTTCGGGCAGCTCTGGTGGAGTATCTGCTGGGTGAGGGAAGGCTTGATGAAGCTCAGTCTGTGCTGGCGGAGATCGCTGAGGATGTCCCCGAGCTGCGGCCATTCCGGGCCCGTTTTGCGCTGCTGGCTGAGCTGAAGGAATCGGCGCCGGTTTCTCTGGCGGAGCTGTCAGCCAGAGTGGCCGCCACGCCGACGCCGGAAGATCTGTATCAGTACGGCCTGCGGGCTGCTGCTGCCGGCCAGTTCGAGGCCGGGCTGGCGGCACTGTTGCAGATGCTGCGTGACCATGGTGACTTTGGTGACGGGCTGGCCCGTGCCGCCCTGCTCAAGGTGTTTGATTGCCTGCCCAAGGGCGATCCGCTGGCCAGCGAATACCGTCGCAAGATGTTTAACTATCTGCACTGACCCTCCGCCCGCATCTCAAGAGCCAACATGGTGCATCCATATGCTCCATGTTGGCGCATTACCTCCTTTTCGATGCAATTTATTAGTGCATAAATCGGTTTTCCGGACTGCTTTTCGGTCTTAACCGACTGAAATTACTGTATTTCTGATCTGGCCCGTATTCTGCATGCTCCAGTGCGGTGCATGGTGCTGACGACGTTCGGCATTGGTGCAACGGCAGCCGTCACTCAGGAGACAGACAGATGAAAATGATCACCGCCGTGATCAAGCCCTTCAAACTCGGCGATGTCCGCGACGCATTGGCCGAAATCGGCATTCAGGGCATGACCATTACTGAAGTGAAAGGATTCGGCCGCCAGAAAGGCCACACCGAACTGTATCGCGGAGCCGAGTATGTGGTCGATTTCGTGCCCAAGGTGAAGCTCGAACTGGCCGTCCGTGACGAGCAGGTGGAAGCCGCCGTCGAGGCCATCATCCGGTCTGCAGGCACCGGCAAGATCGGTGACGGCAAGATCTTTATTTCTGCGCTTGAGCAGGTGGTCCGTATCCGCACCGGTGAAACCGGCGGCGAAGCGATCTGAGGAATCCGAACCATGAAACTTTTCAGCAAATTCTTGCTGCTGGCTGCACTGCTGTGCCCGACGCTGGCGTTCGCCGATGCAATGAGTGGTGCGGATACTGCCTGGATCCTGACCAGCACGGCACTGGTCCTGTTTATGACGTTGCCCGGCCTCGCCCTGTTTTATGGCGGCCTGGTCCGCGCAAAAAATGTGCTTTCCGTGCTGATGCAGTGTTTCGCTATTGCCTGCGGCGCATCGTTGCTGTGGCTGGCGGTGGGCTATTCGCTGGCCTTTACCGATGGCGGCAGTGTTAATGCCTTTATCGGTGGCCTGGATCATGTGTTTTTCAGTGGTATTGATCGCGAGTCGGTGACCGGCACCTTGCCAACTGTTTTGCACGGTCTGTTCCAGATGACCTTTGCCATTATCACGCCGGCGCTGATTGTCGGTGCCTTTGCTGAGCGCATGCGTTTTGGCGCCATGTTCGCTTTTTCGATGTTGTGGTTGTTGCTGGTGTATGTGCCGATCTGCCATTGGGTCTGGGGTGGTGGCTGGCTGGCCGGGCTTGGCCTGCTCGACTTTGCTGGCGGTACCGTAGTGCATATCACCGCCGGTGTCGCGGCGCTGGTGGCAGCGCTGGTATTGGGTCGCCGTAACGGTTTTCCCGGCGCAGCGATGAAACCGCACAACATGACCATGACAGTGATGGGCGCGGGTATGCTCTGGGTTGGCTGGTTTGGTTTTAATGGCGGTTCTGCCGTGGCTGCGGATGGCAATGCTGCCATGGCTATGTTGGTAACACATATTTCTGCAGCGGCCGGTTCGCTGGCATGGATTGTGCTGGAGTGGAAAAAATTCGGCAGGCCTTCGGCGCTCGGTATCGCGACCGGTATGGTCGCAGGCCTTGGCACCATTACTCCGGCATCCGGTTTTGTCGGCCCGGCAGCGGCGCTGGTGATTGGCCTGATGGCGGGTGTGGTTTGTTTCTATGCGGTACTGCTGATCAAGCAGCGGCTTAAAATCGATGATTCGCTGGATGTGTTCCCGGTGCACGGTGTCGGTGGCATGTTGGGTACGTTGGCAGCCGGGGTGTTTGCTTCCACTGAACTGGGCCTGTTTTCCGGCTACGGTTTTGCTTTCGATCACTATGGCATGCTTGATCAGGTTGGTGTGCAGGCCATTGGCGTGATGGCGACGGCACTCTACACCGCGCTGGTGACCTGGATCATTCTGCGGCTGGTGGGCCTGTTCACAGCATTGCGGGTAACCCCGGAAGAAGAGTCCCAGGGGCTGGATATTGCCCTGCATGAAGAGCGTGGTTATGACCTCTGACCTGGTCTTTGTGGCCTGACAGAAACGCCCGCCGGCATGGATGCCGGCGCTATTGCCATGGTTCCGGCCTTTCTATAAGGTACGGGACGTTTCGAACGCTCGTTTGAACCGGGTCGGATCGTTGTAATGACGGCCACCGGCGCAGGACGGGTCATGACAACAGTATGAGGAGACATTTCCATGAGTCAGGAATTTCTGTCTGAAGGCTGGTTCGCCATGGTTAAAGCCAAGCGTGAAGAAGCCGGCAATATCGAAGCCCCGGCGGCGCTGGCTGATCTGGTTATCAACGTCACCATCACCGGTGGTTCGGTTGATAAAGCCATGTCAATGGTAGGCGGCATGCTGGAAGAAGGTCATCACCCGAATGCACCGACCACCATGATTCTGCCGGCTGATCTGGCCAAGCGCATTTTCATCGAGGGCGACCAGTCTGCAGGCATGCAGGGTTTCATGACCGGTCAGATCCGCATTGAAGGCGACATGAGCAAGTTGATGGCGCTGCAAACTGCCCAGCCGAGCGCTGCGCAGATGGAACTGATGAAGAAAATTGCTGCTGAAACTGCCTGAGTTTCCGTGAGCAAATAAAAAAGGGCCTGCGGGCCCTTTTTTATTTCAGTCGGGTCTGGCCGATCGTCACAGCGGGGTTGAGCGGGTGGCCTGACACGGATCAGCGATTGCCCCTGTGGTTGTGGCATCATGCCGGTAACAAGGTCTTGCCGGAGAGCATATGGTGCAGCGACTGAGCAGCGTCGAACAGGCTGTCGATACCGTACTGGAAACCCTCGGCGGGGATATCCGTCTGGGCCTGCCACTGGGTCTGGGCAAGCCCAATCACTTCGTTAATGCCCTGTATCGTCGTGCCTGTGACGATCCACACATCCGGTTATCGATCTTTACCGCCCTGTCGCTGGGTCGGCCGCGGGCAGGCAGTGATCTGGAAAAACGCTTTCTTGAGCCGTTTGTACAGCGGGTTTTCGCTGACTATGAAGAACTGGATTACCTGCGGGATCTGCGCGCTGGCAAGTTGCCGGCCAATATCATCGTGTCGGAGTTTTTCTTTCAGCCCGGCAGCATGCTGAATAATCCGTCCGCCCAGCAACACTACATCAGCTCCAACTACACTCACGCTGCCCGGGATCTGAATCGGCAACGCATTAATGTGGTTGCGCAGATGGTGGCAGATGCAGGCGCTGATCACGTCAGCCTGAGTTGCAATCCTGAGGTCACCCTTGATCTGATACCGCTATTGCAGCGCCGCCGGGATGCCGGCGAGGTCATCATGGCCATCGGCCAGCTGCATCGGGATCTGCCGGTGATGCGCCATGATGCGGAAGTGCCTGCCGAGCTGTTTGATCTGTTGATTGATGACGATGCCGCCCACACCCGTTTGTTCTCCACACCGAATATGCCAGTGGAACTGCAGGATCACTTTGTCGGCCTGCATGCCAGTACCCTGTTGCGTGATGGCGGCCTGATCCAGATCGGCATCGGTTCACTTGGGGATGCACTGGTTCACCATGCCATGGTTCGGGCCGGTGATAATGTTCGCTATCGCGATATTGCTGATGCAGCTGGTGCAGCGCGTTTTGCTGATCTGATTCAAGCCGATGGTGGGCTCGGGCAGTTCGAGCAAGGCCTGTATGGCTGCAGTGAAATGGTCACCGCCGGATTGTTGGCATTGTTCGATGCCGGAGTGATTCGTCGTCCTGTATATGCCGATGTCAGGCTGCAGGAGCTGATTAATCAGGGAAAGATCACTGAGCCGCCTGGTTTGCATACGCTGGATGTGTTGATCAGCGAGCGCGTGATTGCAGCCCGGATCAGCGCTGCGGAGCTTGCCTGGTTGCAGCGCTTTGGTGTGCTTGACGGGGCACTGCAATGGCAGCCTTCCGGCCTGGCATTGCCTGACGCCGGCAGCGTCGGCCACGACCTCAATGATCCTGCCGTACGCGACGCCCTGCGTCCTTTCCTCGGCCAGCGGCTGCAGGGGGGAATACTGCTGCACGGCGGGTTTTTCCTTGGCCCGGCAGCGTTCTACCAGCGTCTGCGCACATTGAGCGTGGCAGAGCGGTCAGCAATCAATATGACCCGCATCAGTTACGTTAATCATCTGCTCGGTGATGAGCCGCTGAAGCGGGCCCAGCGTCAGCATGCCCGGTTCTTCAATACTGTATTCACCATGACCCTGATGGGGGCCGGCGTGGCCGACCAGCTTGAAGATGGCCGGGTACTCAGTGGCGTTGGTGGCCAGTACAACTTTGTTGCCCAGGCCCATGAGCTGGAGGGTGGTCGTTCAGTGCTGATGCTGCGCAGCTGGCGCGAGCGGGCCGGCGCAGCGGCATCGAATATTGTCTGGAGTTATGGACACACCACCATTCCACGGCACCTGCGCGATATCGTTGTTACCGAGTATGGTCTGGCAGACTTGCGCGGTCGTAACGATAGCGAAGTGATTCAGGCAATGCTGAACATTACCGATTCACGCTTTCAGCAAGGGCTGCTTGAGCAGGCGCGCCAGCAGGGCAAGGTTGCGGCGGATTACCGTATCCCGGAGCAGTTTCGCAATAACAGCCCGGAACATCTGGCTGATATTCGCAGCCGGTTTTCTTCCCGGGACTTTCCCGCCTTCCCGCTTGGCAGTGACTTCACGGATACGGAACAGGATCTGATCGCCGCGCTGGCCTGGCTGAAGCGCAAGGTGTCGCACAAGGAGTATCTGCAGCTGGGGCGTGGTGTGTTCAGCGACGAGAGCAGCAAGGTGGAGAAATTTTCCCCGCACCTTGAGCGCATGGGATTGTCGGTCCCGCAAAATCTTCGTGAAAAACTCTATCGTCGCCTGTTACTGGCCGCGCTGGCAGAAACGGCAGTTGCGCCGTTGTAGGAGCCGTCGACGGACGGCGAAATCTTTCGCGGCCGATCGGCCGCTCCTGCGGAGAAAAGGTTTCAGGATTTTTTGTCGGAGTCGTCGTGGTCGGCGTGTTCACTGCGCCGGCGCCGCGGCTCCGGCACCACTTGGCGATCATCGCGTCGTGACATGGCCTTCCAGAATGGTATGCGGCGGGTTACCGAGACCATCTCGTCCACGGTATCGCTGATGCCGGAGAGGCGATCAACGGTATCGCGCAGCCCAACCAGCTCATCAACGTGCTCGGACATCCTGAACACTACCAGATAGAACTCAAGCAGTGCCCGCAGCACCGATGCTGCCACCAGAAAGCCGAGCGGCGCCGGCAGAATCAGAAAGCCAACGCCGTACCAGAAGCCCTTCATGAACGCCATCACTGTCGCGCCAATAATGCTCAGTGACAGGGCTGCGAGCAGGATCCCGTATACGCCGGGCAATACCTGCACGATCATGTATTTGTTGAATTTGAAGTCGAGCAGTTCGCGCCAGTACTGAATGCACCAGAACAGTATGCGCCGGTAGTTTTCCTGCACTCCAGACACGCTGTAAACGGTGTGTTCGGGCTGTTTGCCGCTTTTGCTGTCTTTGGGTTGTTCCGGGCTCACCATTTGGTCTGTTGCTCCTCAACAATTCCGTTCAGCTGGCGGATTTCAACGGGTGTCACGTCTGGCCGGGATGATTCATGCGCTGGAGAAATCCCTCGAAGGTACCAGGAGACGTTAGTCAATCGCCCTCACAGTGGCAAGGTGCCATTGGCGTTTGTCAGACAGCGCCGGCAGGGACGGGCGGTGACATTTTTCCGACAAATGCCGGTGGATTGCATCGCATTCGCGATGCATGCTGTGGCGATGAAGGAGAGGACCACATGACCGGAATCAGATTTGCTCTGCTTGCCCTGTTGCTGATACTGGCTGGCTGTGACGACAAACCCGCCCCGGTGGTAGCGCCGCAGACGGATACATTGGGGCCGAAGGATGAGTGGCCGCTGGTCTGGCTGTATGAAGAAGGCTCCTGCCAGAACACCGAAACCCGGGTGCTGGTCGAGAATGCCGCCAACCTGATCACCTGGGCTGATCCGGAGGCCTGCGAAGTGGCGGCCGGCTCCTGGCAAAGTTGGGGACGGGATGCGGTGTTACCGCTCCACCTGATCTGGGTGGTGCCACTGGTGACGCCAGGTCAGGCCGAGCGGCACGGTGCCGAGGGCTGGAGCCGTGAGCAGAAAATTGCCTTTATCAATGATCGTGACAATCTGATTCTTCTTGATCCGGTATCGACCAGGGAGCGGGCCGATTACAGCCCGGCACTCTGGACGCCGCTTGAACGTTTCTGGTGCGACTATGCAAGCCGTTGGCAACGGGTCAAGCAGCGTTACCAGCTGACCATGGCAGACGACGAGCGCAAGGCTCTGGCGCGGATGCTGGAGCAGTGCGATAGCGCTTCGGAGTGAGACCGGACTGCACTGCGTCAGTCCGGAAGCATCTGCAAAGGTGCTTCAGGCAGCCGGGTTTGGCCCCAGCTTCCCTGAATCATGCTCATGACCCGATGCAGTTCTTCGGCACTGATGGCCGCCAGCATCCCGTGTTCCAGCGGATCGTAATGAAAGATGTAAAGGCGCGAAGCAAATTCCTCAAACGGCAGTGATGCCTCGCCGTACCTTTCTCCCCGGCCGGCAGTACTGACAACAACCCCGTTGCCCCAGTCCTGGCCGCTGTCATTATTCGGGTTGTAGAAATACACCCGCATAATATTTTCCTGATCCAGACCAATACGCAATATGGTCACCGCATGCCAGCCGATAAATCGCGCAGCGCTGTCGGTGACTGCAATGCCGGCCGGTTGCGGGTGAATCAGCGGCTGATTGCCGTTGTAAAACGGGTGATAGCTGGCGTAGAAATGCCGCAAGAAAGTTTCGGTTTCAAACAGCATGCCGGTTTGCACATCAACGCCAATGCGAAAGCCGCGACCGGTCCACCAGCCATGAAATTCAGGGTTAATCCAGCGATGCGGATCGCCATCGCGACCAATACAACGCCGGCCCATTTCAGAATAGATACGATCCAGATGCGGTACCACCACCATGGATACAGGATCAAGATCAATCGGTGCCGCCAGCGCCACGCCGGCGCCGGAAAGTCGTGATGATACCGGCTGGCCCTCGAAGTGCATGATGATCTCGTCATCGCGGGCGGCCCAGGCCACCATCTGCAACAGGTAATCCGGGTCGTTACAGGACCACATGGACAGGGCGCGGGCTGACTGACAGGTTGGATTGTTGCCCTGACCGATGCCAAGCGGCTGACCCAGCATGCACAGGACACCCTCCATCAATCGTGTTTCCGGGGTTACCTCCGGCGTAGCGACCAATGCCAGACGGTTATTCGCTTCCGCGCACAGCGGCAGCCTCAATTGCCGCCACAATGCCGGAGCCAGTGGTGATTGATAGAGAATGCCGCGTTCCAGCATCAGTGCCAGACCGTAAATCGACTGTGGTGTATGCGGCGTCACGGCTCGCTGAACCAGTGCATGGACCAGCTGCCGGTAGCACAGCATGCAATCGCGGCCGGTGCTGGACAGGCCGAGGGCATCGGCAAGCAGGTTTTCCTGATGTTCCAGCAGGTGTAACAGCAGTACCGGGTGGTAGGCGGAAACCAGGCCAGTGTCATGCATGGCGCGGGCAAAGCCGGATGCTTCGGTTTGCAAGGTCATTTCGTCCATGGTCGCCAGCCGGTCCTGATAAACCTCCAGACCAGGGTCCTCGCGGCTCGCCCGGGTCGGGCCAAACAGACTGCTGACCAGGCGGTCGGCGCCGGCGCCGGTCAGGGCGATTTCCGGGTCATACTGGCAGGCGGCGATGCGGGTAATCATCTGCTTCACCGGCCCGGTTTCGATCGGGCGCTGCTCAAGCACACGCCAGATTTCATCAATCAGCTTATCGACGATCTGTTCGTAGCCGATATGGCTGGCCAGGTGACTCAGCAGGGCGTGCGGCAGGAAGGTCAGGCGCCCCTGATGCAGGCGTCGTGCTTCATCGGCCGGGTTGAACAGCAAATCCAGGTTGATGGCAAGAATCTGGGTCAGATACTGGTTGGCATATTCCGCCGATATCAGCGGATGGCGGTACTCGCCCCGGGCCACCGCCAGCAAGCGCAGATCACTCAGCGTTTCAATCAGTAGAATATCGATGCTGCCCGTGAGTGCATGACGTGACAGCGGCGCTACCAGATGTTGCGGCGCAGCCCAGTCAGAGCCAACAAATACCCCGGCAAGCTCAAGCGCCTCGGCGCGCGCTTCAATCAATGCCAGGCCATCCTGATGCTGAAGCACCCGGCGGCAGGTATCGAGCACCCGCGGCACCTTGCTTGCCTTGGCAAAATCCCTTGTTGCCGCCAGCAGGGCGATGGCCTGATCGAGCTTGTCGATCAGGTGTGCCGGTGTGGTATTGCCACTGGTTTCAACACTTTCTTCGCTACTGGCATCTGTCATGCAGTGGCCCTTGGCAACGCACCGTCAAAGATAAAAGTCGAGCTCTTCCTGATGCTTGAGCAGCTTGTGCAGCGTATCCGCATCGTCACCGACAAAATACACCAGCCCCCAGTGAGTGCCAAATGCGGTGCGTTTGGTGACGGTTTCTTCCAATGGTGGAGTCAGCTCATGGGACTCGAAGTACGGGTGGGACTCGGTTTCTTCCGGGATTTCCAGCGTGCTGACCACCCTGCGGCGCGGATAGACCCCGAAACATCCGGCGTAGCCCTTGGCATCGAGCACTTCGCGAGGGAAAAAATCCCGTACTTCCTGCTCGGTCGCTTTAGGATCAAAGCACAGAATCAATGCCTGATAGGCGTTAAAGCCGTAGACCCGCTCCAGAAGTTCAAACACCTTGAACCCGGGTGGCCGGTAGGCGACCTCACCAAAATACATCTCGCCGTCACTGGTGACGAAATACTCGGGGTGAACAAAGCCGAATTCGATATCAAAGGTGCGAATCAGCTTTTCGATTTGCTGCCGTATCTGTGGCCGATATTCCTCGAGTGCCGGAGAGGCCGGAACATACACCGAGTATCCGAGGGTGACGTACTCGGAGATATTCAGAAAAGCAATCTTGCCATTGTGAATCCAGGCCTCGACAGCGAATTCCCAGCCGTCCAGATGGGATTCCATCAGTGCCGGAAATTCCTCGTCAGGAATGGCATCCACCTCATCCGGCGTCCGAATCACCCGATGTCCCAGGCATCCGGCCTTGTCAAAGGCCTTGAAATGGATGGGGTCATTCGGGTCGCCATCAAGTTTCAGCAGTGTCTGGTTGACCCGTTTGAGGAAGCGAATCACATCGTCACGATCATGCGCTTCCTCGAAAATGCCGACCCGGATTCCGCCGAGCTGGGCTCGACGTTTCATCAGGGATTTGTCGCGCATCAGCATGGATTGACCAAAAAGACGCGGATTATCCATCAGTACGGAATTGATGGCGCCGGCCCACTCGACGGTCTCTTCAAAAAGAGGAATGGCAGCATCAACACCGAGGTCGCGTAATTTTTCTGCAATTTCCATGGAGCGGTCATTCAGGCGCTCAAAGTTCCATGGAAGATAGGGGATGCCATGCTCAGTGCAGTAGGCTTCTGCCCAGTCGGGAGCAACCACAATGTAGCGTCGGTCAAAATTCTCGGCGGCTTCAATGGCGTTGAGACTCCAGCCAAGCAGGGCAATGTACCCCTTGTTAAGATCTTTTTGCATTGATGCTGTCACGATAGGCGTCCTCGTCGTTAGGTGTGTGAATTCTCCTGAGCGAGTTGTAAAGCGGAAAATATCCGTAAAAAATATCCGTAGCCGGTCACCGAGGGTCAACAGGGTAACATAGTTGAACCGGAGCGGCATGTCAGACCTGGTGTTGGGGGCCGTTCACCAGTTGCATGCTTGCGAACTGGCAAGCAATGATCAGCTGCTCGGGATTCAGCCCGGGAATGATTTTGTCAATTACCGTGTGTGAGGCTTTGCGGGTGGTGGCAACGCCGACTTCAGCAACCTTTCGCATAATCGGGCCAAAACGCAGCAGCTTTATCGGTTCTTCAAAATACCAGTAAAGGGCGATGTCGGTGAGTTGGTGAAAATATTCCAGCAACATCGGCATTGCCTGCTGGCCTTCACCGTTGATTCCCGCCTCGAAGGTCTTGCGACCTTTTGCCGCCATCATTTCATTGAGCGGGAAGGCCACAAACCATATTTCCTCGCCCTTGATGTCGAGCTTGAACCGGATCGTGTCCATGTATTCCGCGGCCCGGCGGTTCTGCTCCACATCCAGTTTCTTTACGGTGCTCTTGATAACGAGATGGGTGGCCTTGCTGATTGTGTCGACGGTGAACTGGACGATCTTCTGCGTCGACGGTGGCAGTTTGGCCATCTCCGTCGGCACGATAAAAAAGTTATGCAGCACTTCCTGCATAAATATGGACATGATTTTTTCAATGGTTTCCGGTTCAGGGCGGGTGGCGCTTGCACGCATCCGCCGGATAAAGCCGTCGGTGGCCTGGTGCAGGGTCTCGGTGGAGCGGAATGCAACCCAGGTGCTATGGTCGGACATGCAAATCCCCGTTCTTGTTGTTGTCTGGCAGGCGGCATGATAACGGCGCGTCCGGGTGGCTCCAACGCCGGTCGGGCCATAGCTGCGGGCAGATCGGTCAACTGCTGGCGGCTTCCCTTGGCCGACAGAATGGCTGATTATGCGCGCTTCAATGGTGCTGGCCTGAGGGCAGCACCTGAACGGTACAGGAGAGAGGCAATGCTGGCGTTAGTGGTTCCCGATGCGGCTCAGGTAGAGCGCTGGTTGCGTCAGGCCGGTATTCACCACTACATCTGCGATCAGTGTCATGGGCTGCACCTGTCCGAGCTGCAGGGCCGTGATGGCGTGCTCGACAGCCGGCTGTTTGTCGAGGAAGACGGATTGTTGCTGACCACCGAGATGGAAATCCGTCCCGGCAGCTTGTTGATGATGCTTGATGAGGTCTCGCGTCTGAACATGACCTGGCCGACGCTGAAGATATTCCTCGACGTCAACGACGATGCCCTGCCGCGGCTGGTGGCCTGCGATCTGTTGCTGGGCCGCGCCGGGGTGACCTTTGACCAGTTCCTTCACTTTGTTCAGGCCAATATTGATGCCACCTCCCAGCTGCTGGATGACTGTCAGCAGCTGGGGTGCCTGTTCGGGCCGGAGGATGAACCGCTGCCCGAGCCTGATGCCCTGCACTGAGCACTATTCATGTCGCAGCTGATTCAGACCACTGGTGGTGTTGGTGATGGCCCTCGACAGCGGATTATCGATGGCCTGCTGACCCGGGGCTTTGCGGTTGAGCCCGCTTACCTGTCGCCGATTCTGGCACGGGCCTTGCGCCGTGAGGCCCGTGACCGGGATCAGCGCGGCGAGTTTTGCGAGGCGGCCATCGGTCGTCATGCCAGTCTGCAACAGAACGAGTTTGTCCGCCGTGACCGGACTCTGTGGCTGGATAGCAGCACTCTGGCCCAGTTGCGTTTGCTTGAGGAGCTGGAACAGCTGCGGGTGGAAATCAATCGCGCCCTGTTTCTGGGCCTGTTCGATCTGGAAGCGCATTTTGCCCTGTATCCACCCGGTGGTTTCTACAAGCGTCATCTGGATGCCTTTCGTGGTGATAACCCGCGGGTGGTGTCGGTGGTGCTGTATCTCAACCCGCGCTGGCGCCCGGATCACGGCGGCTGCCTGAGGATTTGGCCACACCCGGACGCGGCTACCCCGGTGCTGGATGTAGCGCCCCGGGCCGGTACGCTGGTGTGTTTCCTGTCGGAACGTATTCCTCATGAGGTGCTCGCCGCCCACGCGGATCGCATCAGTATTGCCGGCTGGTTCCGGCGCAACGAGGGCCCGGTGCCATGGTCCGCCCCCTTGTACTGATCGCACTGTTGCTGCCGGCACCGTTGCTGGCGGCGGGCCTGTGCGGCTTTCCCGGTCGCGATGGTGATGCTGAGGCCGCAGGCGTGGTCAATTTGTGGCTGGCGTCGGCGCCGGAGAGTCTGCTTGAGCCGGGTAGTCGCTGGTTGCCACTCGGAGCGGCGCGGCGCGGTCGTGGCCAACTCGAAATCGGTGATCTTGCCCTGCTGGTGCAGATGCAGGGTGCGCAACTGTCGGCGGCGAATGACGACAGTTATGGCGACGGTATCGGAGCCGATGGTATTGCCCGCGGTGCGCTGCAGCTTCAGGCCGGCCATTTCGAGTTTGTCCGTGTTGAAGAAGTCGAGTCTGGCCGGGTCCGGGTGCGCAGCACGGGCCCCGACAGTGGTGTCCGGTTCCGCTATGTCAGCCACGAGCCACAGGCTGCTGCTGCCGGTGGTCGCCGGCGCTGGCAGCTGGTCCGCGTGCCGCAGTTTGAAAACCTCACCCTGACCGGCACCTTGCGGGCGCTGCCCTGGGATGGCAGCACCGGCGGGGTGCTGGCGCTGGATGTGCGCCGCCGGCTGATACTTGGTGACCAGTCTTTGCATGTTGCGGCTGCCGGCTTTCGTGGCGGCGCGGCCTTGACCCTGCAGGGGGCACTCGGTGATGTCAGCGATTACCGCTATCGCGCTCCCGGTATTGCCGAACTGGCAGCGGCTTTTGGTCAACATGCCAGCAAGGGAGAAGGGCTGGCCGGCACGCCGCGCTGGGTGGCCGGCGAAGAGATGTCCGTGGACACCCGCCCGGATGCCGACCGGCTCGCGGTCAGTGATGGTTATCCGGATGGCAGTATGGCCCGCGGTGCACCGGCCAATGCCGGTGGTGGTGCCAGCAGCCTGACGCCGGATAATGCCACTCCGGCAGGCGGTGGCGGTGGCGCCGGCGGTGCGCATGGCCTGGCGGGTGAAGATGCTGCCGCGCAGTTGCAGGGTGGTCATGGCGGTGCTGGTGTCGCGGCGGATCAGATCCTGCTGCTGGCCGGCGGTGGAGGCGGTGCCGGCACCCGTTCTGCCGGTGACGGGCTGGCAGGCAGTGGTGGGGCTGGCGGCGGCGTGATCATCATCCGCGCCGGCCGGTTGGAAGGCGCCGGCAAGTTTGATCTGCGTGGTAGTGCCGGCTATGACTCGGATCAAGCCGGTGGCGGTGGCGGTGGCGGTGGCACCCTGATGCTGCAGGCACCATTTGCAGACCAGGCCAGACGTCAGTGGCTGCTGGATGGTGGTGGCGGCGGGGCCGGCCCGGCCCGTGGCGGTGCTGGCGGTAATGGCAGGGTGATTGTCGGTGGCGGGGCCGACTGGCCAGTGCCGGCAGCGGTTTATTTCGATGGTTTGCAGCCGGAAGATAGCGCCGGCGTCAGCGCCGGCTATCTGTGTCGTCCCAGCGGTATGCTGATGGCCGGGCAGATTTTCGAAGACAACGGTGTGGCCGGTGGCCAGGCCCACGATGGCCAGCGTCAGCGTGGTGAGGCCGGGTTGTCCGGTCGTCGGGTTCGGGTACTGGAAGGGACACAGGTGCATGCCGAAACCCGGACCAACAGTGCCGGCCTGTTTGCGCTGGAACTGCCCGAGGCGCTGGCTGATCGCCACCTGATTCTGGAGGCGGATATCCCGGCCGGCTGGCATGCGGTCAGTGCTCGCGCCGAAGATCTGCCGCTCTCGCCGTTTGTCTGGGAAGGCAAGGGCCGCTGGCGTTTTACCGCCCGGCGTGAATACCTGCAGGACGGCATTGCTCTGGCGCTGATTCGGGCGCCGCAGCTGCAGGCACCGCCTACCCGGGATATCGCCCCGGGCTCGACGCAGTTGTTCCTGTTCCGTTACCTGCCGGAAACCTCTGGTCGGGTGCGGTTCCGCTATCAGGGCGATCTGGCCGGCGCCGGCGACTGGAAGCACAGTTTCCTGCTGGATCCGCAGTGCAATGAGACCTCCCTGTTTCTGGATGAGGGGGTCAGCCGCTGGCTGCCGCTGACGCCAGGGCAACCGGTATGTGTGCGGGTGCGAGTGGATGTGCCCGCCGGCGCCCGCCGCAGCGGTTCGCTGAACCTGCAGCTGGAAGCGGAAACCGAGCTTGGCCCGACGCCGCTGCAGTTGGTGCTGCCGCCGCTGAAAGCGCGTATTGATGTGCGTATGGCGCGCTGAATTTTTCTGCTCTTGAAATCTGCCTGACCACCTCCATTTCTGCTGCTGTGATCACAATGACCGTCGTTGCCGGAACCGGGACGACTATCTGCTGCAATACCTTGCTGCAATCTGGAGGTTGATATGAACAGTGGTTTTTCTCTGGCCCCGCTGTTTCGCCACAGCGTTGGCTTTGACCGGTTTGATGATCTGATTAACAACGCATTGCGGGCGGATCAGTCGGGCGGCTATCCGCCGTACGATATTATTCGCGATGCAGATGGTCGCTATAGCATCGTTATGGCAGTGGCCGGGTTCCGGGAATCGGAGCTGAACATTACCGTGCAGGAAAATGAGCTGCGGGTGAGTGGTCGGGTCGAGGTGGCGGCGAATGACGAGGAGGGTCGCACCTGGTTGCATCGTGGTATTGGTCGGCGCGCGTTCGAGCGGACTTTCCGGCTGGCGGACCATGTTCGGGTGACCGGGGCGGCGTTGAAGGATGGCCTGTTGACGGTGCATCTGGAGCAGGTGGTGCCGGAGGAGGCGAAGCCGCGGATGGTGCCGATCCAGTCGGAGTGAATTGTCTGATCTGCGTTGATACTGGTTTTTCTTTTTTAGCCGCCCGTTTGGGCGGCTTTTGTTTTTTGCGGCGGCTTAAATTGTGTCCGGCAGTGAGCCTCCGGAATCGGGGCCATGTATGGGCCTTCCGGGACACGCCGTGAACCCGTCCCTGGGGGCTTGTGTTCGACATCCTTGTCTCACACAGTCCCGGAAGGCCCATACATGGCCCTGATTCCTGCATCCTGCTACTTTCTCAGGGTGTGCTGATGTCATATTTTGTGGGTCTTTAGCGTCATTGCAGATTGTCGACAATCCGGCTACAGTCCGCGCCTCTCGGGTCCACAAGGCCCTGACGGACGTTCACTGAGATACCTCAAACAGGGGGAGCTCCATGGATACGCTACTGCAGCAAGGGCTTGAACTCATGCTGATTGGCATGGGGGTGGTATTTTCCTTCCTGATTGTGTTGGTGGGCTGCACCAACCTGATGTCCTGGTTCGTAAACCGCTATTTCCCGGAAGCCGTGCCGGTACCGGTGTCCACAGCGGCGTTCACCAGTGCCGCGCCGGCGGCGGTGGATGCGACTACCCTGCGCGTGATTGAAGACGCGATTCGCCAACATCGTGCCCGGTCCGGGCGCGGTTGATTCCCACTGACCATTACCTGACAAGGGTCTGGCCATGAGCAAGAAACCCCTCGGTATTACCGATGTTGTGCTGCGCGATGCGCATCAATCCCTGTTTGCCACCCGCTTGCGGCTGGACGACATGCTGCCGATTGCCGCGAAGCTCGATGAGGTCGGCTTCTGGTCACTGGAGTCCTGGGGCGGGGCGACTTTCGATGCCTGTATCCGCTATCTGGGCGAAGATCCGTGGGATCGTATTCGCGAGCTGAAAAAGGCGATGCCGAAAACGCCACAGCAGATGCTGTTGCGCGGGCAGAACCTGCTTGGCTACCGTCACTATGCCGATGATGTGGTTGATCGCTTTGTCGAGCGGGCGGCGAAAAACGGCGTCGACGTTTTCCGTGTGTTTGATGCCATGAATGACCCGCGCAATTTGCAGCGGGCACTTGCGGCGGTGGTGCGTGAGGGCAAGCATGCCCAGGGCACACTGTCCTATACCGTCAGCCCGGTGCATACCCTGGAAACCTGGGTCGATCTGGCGAAGAAAATTGAAGACATGGGCGCCCATTCGGTGGCGATCAAGGACATGGCCGGCTTGCTGCGTCCCTATGAGGCGTTCGAGCTTGTCAGCCGGTTAAAGCAAACGCTGTCGATTCCGGTACACATGCAGTGCCATGCCACCACCGGGCTGTCGACCTCAACCATCGTCAAGGCGGTGGAAGCGGGTATTGATAATGTCGACACGGCGATCTCGTCCATGTCGATGACCTATGGCCACAGCCCGACGGAAGCGGTGGTGGCGATTTTTGAAGGCACCGATCGCGATACCGGGCTGGATATTCATCTGCTTGAGGAAATCGCGGCCTATTTCCGCGAGGTGCGCAAGAAGTACGTAAAGTTTGAAGGCAGTCTGCGCGGCGTTGATTCGCGCATTCTGGTCGCCCAGGTGCCGGGCGGTATGCTCACTAATATGGAAGGCCAGCTGAAAGAACAGAATGCTGAAGACAAGTTCGATGCAGTGCTGGCGGAAATTCCGAAAGTACGTGAAGAGCTCGGCTTTATTCCGCTGGTGACTCCGACCTCGCAGATTGTTGGCACCCAGGCGGTGCTGAATGTGCTGGCCGGTGAGCGTTACAAGGCCATGTCGAAAGAAACCCGTGGCATTTTGCGCGGCGAATACGGATCGGCGCCGGCGCCGTTCAATGCCGAGCTGCAGGCACGGGCGCTGGATGGTGATGAGCCAGTCACTTGCCGGCCGGCGGATCGGATCAGCGACGAGATGGACAAGCTGGTTGCCGAGCTGGATGGTCTGGCGAAAGAAAAGGGCATCAAGCTGGTGGAAGGTGATAACCGCATTGATGACGTGCTCACCTATGCGCTGTTCCCGCAGATTGGTCTGAAGTTTCTGGAAAATCGTGGAAACCCGCAGGCCTTCGAGCCAGTGCCGACTGGACGCGATGTTCCGACCACGGATGATGGCGAGGAAATCTACACCGTTACCGTCGATGGCAAGAGTTATAGCGTCACTGTCGCTGCCGGTGGTGACGTTAGCGGTATTGCGCCAGTGGCTGGCGCCAGTGCTGCAGCCGTTCCGACGGGCGAGGGTGAGCCGGTCAAGGCGCCGCTGGCGGGGAACATCTTCCGCGTGCTGGTCAAGCCGGGGCAGCAGGTCAAGGCTGGCGAAAAGATCATCGTGCTGGAGGCAATGAAGATGGAAACCGATATCTCGGCGCCGAGGGCGGGCACGGTGATTGCGGTGCAGGCGAAGGAAGGCGACGCCGTCAGCGTCGGTGATCTGTTGCTGACCATCGGCTGAGGGCAGGGTAATGGATAAGCTGGAAAAACTCTGGTTCAGTACTGGCCTGTTTCACATTGAACCGGGTCAGGCGATCATGATCGCGGTTTGCCTGTGTCTGCTGTTTCTGGCCATTCGCAAGGGCTTTGAGCCGCTGTTGCTGTTGCCGATCGGTGTTGGGGGTTTGCTGGCCAATATTCCGATGGCGGGCATGGCGGAATCGGCGGTCAGTCAGGCCTTGCACCTTGGCTCACCGGAGCTGATTGCCAGTATTGCCAACGCACTCGGTGTCGATCCGGTGGAAGGTATCAAGGCACTGTACAAGGCCTATCATCAGGCCGAACCGGCGCTGCGCATGGTGGTGCATGAGATCGCCCGGGATGCCAACTACAGTGACGGCATTCTTTATCTGATCTACACCGTCGGCCTGACTACCGGTGTGTTTCCCTTGCTGATTTTTATGGGCGTCGGGGCGATGACGGATTTTGGTCCGTTACTGGCCAATCCGCGCACGCTGTTGCTCGGCGCTGCAGCCCAGTTCGGTATTTTTGCCGCATTGCTCGGCGCGCTGGCACTGAATTATCTCGGTCTCAATTTCAGCCTTGCTGATGCTGCCTCGATTGGCATTATCGGTGGCGCCGATGGTCCGACGTCGATTTATGTCACCACCAAGCTGGCACCGGAACTGCTGGGTGCGATTGCGGTGGCGGCCTACTCCTATATGGCACTGGTGCCGGTGATTCAGCCGCCGATTATTCGTCTGCTGACTTCGCAAAAGGATCGTGAAATTCGCATGGAGCAGCTGCGCCCGGTGTCGAAGCGCGAGAAAATCCTGTTCCCGATTGTGTTGCTGGTACTGGTGGCATTGGTGTTACCGGATGCGGCACCACTGCTGGGCATGTTCTGCTTTGGCAACCTGATGAAGGAATCCGGTGTGGTTGCCCGTCTGACCGATACCACTACCAATGCGTTGATCAATATTGTCACTATCATGCTCGGTCTGGCGGTCGGCTCGAAGCTGAGCGCGGAGCAGTTTCTGGTGACTGAAACGCTGGGTATTCTGGTGCTGGGGCTGGGCGCGTTTGCCATTGGCACCGGGTCCGGGGTGATCATGGCGAAGATCATGAACCGCTTCAGCAGTATGCCGATCAACCCGATCATTGGTGCCGCCGGGGTGTCGGCAGTGCCGATGGCGGCGCGGGTGGCCAACAAGGTCGGGCTGGAGGCGAATCCGCAGAACTTTCTGCTGATGCATGCCATGGGGCCGAATGTGGCGGGCGTCATCGGGTCGGCGGTGGCGGCGGGGGTGTTGCTGAATTTTGTTGGCGGGTGAGGTTGGCTAAAGATAGATAGTTTGGCGGTGAACCTCTTCGGCCAGAGCAGGTGTCAGGGGCTGCCGGGACACGCCGTGAACCCATCCATGGGGGCTTGTGTTCGACATCCCTGTCTCACACAGTCCCGTCAGCCCCTGACACCTGCTCTGGCCTCGCATTCCGCTACTTTTCTTCATCTCCTCTTTTCATTTTTCTCTTTTCTTCCCTTGCCTCACCCCTGACTCACGGCGGCACGGTCCCTCCGTTAGGCGTGAACGCCACCACATCCGGAGGGTGACCTGAAG
>JBECKT010000147.1:0-21913 GCA_040235405.1 Alcanivoracaceae bacterium | reverse complement strand
CACTTCAATAGCCTGACGCAAGCGTGCCCGGGACAGGTCAGAACCGATGATTTCCATGCTGTCGACCACCGAGAAACTGGCCGGGGTACCGGCCACGGCGACAAATACCGGGTGCAACATATCCTTGACCTTGATTCCCACAGCGCCAGCGATTCGCTGGGCCTCGGCAAAGATCGCGTCGCGTTGCCACTGACGCAGGCCTTCCAGTGCCCACAGCAAGTACTGCAGCCATTCACGCATCTGTTCGTGGCTGTACTTGCCATGATCAAAGGCGCTGGCTGTCACCGCCGGCAGACCGCTGAAGCAGAAGGCACTGCGTTCAGCTACCTGACTGAGGGTTTCCACCCGACTGCGCAGATGCGGCAATACCTGCATGACGTAATCACGGTTAAACGACCACTCCATCAAGGCATTGAGAAAGCTCTCGTCACTTAATTCACGCAACCACAAACCGTTCAACCAGGCCAGCTTCTCGACATCGAACACCGGACCTCCCAGGGAGACACGCTGCAGATCAAAATGGCCGATCATTTCGCCGAGATCGAATTTTTCCCGCTCATCCGGCATCGACCAGCCCATCCGGCCGAGATAATTCAAAAGTGCGCCGGGCAAGTAACCCATGCGCCGGTAGAAGTTGATACTGGTCGGGTTCTTGCGCTTCGACAGCTTGGATTTATCCGGGTTACGCAGCAGCGGCATGTGGCACAGCACCGGCATCTGCCAGCCAAAATACTCATACAGCAGCTTGTGCTTGGGCGCAGAGTTGAGCCACTCCTCACCACGAATCACATGGGTGATTTCCATCAGATGATCATCAACCACATTAGCCAGATGATAGGTCGGCATGCCGTCTGACTTGAGCAGAATCTGGGCATCCACCTGGGCCCAGTCCAGCTCCAGATCGCCGCGCAGCATGTCATGGATATCACAGCGACCAGTTTCCGGCACCCGCATGCGAATCACATAAGGCGCGCCGGCGGCCTCACGGCGCGCCACTTCATCGGCGGGCAATTCCAGATCAGACGGCTTCAGCGCCCGCTGGACCTCCCGGGCTTTCAGGTCCTCACGCAGCGCCTCCAGCTCCTCGCTGGTGCGGTAGCAACGAAAAGCATGACCACTGGCAACCAGCTGTTCGGCATAACGCCGGTAAATGTCGCCACGCTCACTCTGCCGATACGGAGCATGCGGGCCACCGACATCCGGACCTTCATCCCAGCTCAGGCCAAGCCAGCTCAGCGAGTCGAGGATCATCTGCTCGGACTCGGCGGTAGAACGGCTCTGATCAGTGTCTTCAATCCGCAGAATGAACTGACCACCATGCTGGCGGGCAAAGCACAGGTTGAACAGGGCGATATAGGCGGTGCCCACATGGGGATCGCCGGTCGGCGACGGGGCAACTCGGGTACGGACGGTCATGACCACTCCTCAACGGGGGCTGCACAAAGTGGCGCATTATACGCACTTGCGAGGTTGATGGCGTTTCCCTCAGGGGCTGTTTTGCTACAGTATCGTGACCATCAAAACCTGAAGGAGCGCCTGATGACCCGTCTGAGCATTCCCCACAACCCACCAGTGGTATCGGAAGTTATTACTATTCGGGTGAAGTAACGCCATTAACAGAACGCCGGCTTTCGCCGGCGTTCTGTTTGCTGCTGCACACACAAAAAATCAGGCAGCGTTAACCTGAATACGGGCCAGATCAACATTATGGGCACCAGCCCTCAGACAGCCGGCAATGGTCAGCGCCTGACCGTGGTCATCGCGCTCGATCTCAAGCAGGTTTACAACTTTGGGCATCGACAGCTGGCGCTTGTCCTGATCCAGTACCACCATCACCTGCGGGCGCAAACGACGGGCCGGGTTCTGGGCAATCACCACACCGACTTCCTTGCTGGACAATTCCACCAGCGTACCGGTCGGATAGACGCCAATCGCCTGAATGAACTGCTCCACCAGCGCGCTCTGGAAAGTCTTGTCACGCTGATCATAAAGCATGGAAACCGCTTCAGTGGAAGTCACCGGATCGGCATAGGGACGCGGGCTGGTAATCGCATCGTAGGTGTCGACAATACCGGCAATACGGGCCAGCAACGGAATCTGGGTGCCGGCCAGACCATGCGGGTAACCGCTGCCATCGTGACGCTCATGATGGTATTGAACCAGACCCAGAATCTGTTCGTTGACACCATCACAAGATTCCAGAATATCCAGACCATGACGGACGTGTTGGCGCAGTTCAGCCCGTTGCTCGCGGCTAAGTGATGCTTCCGGGCGGATCAGGACTTCTCTGGGCAACCGAGCCATACCGATATCCATCAACAGGGCACCAGTAGCAAGGCTGTGCAGCACATCTTCCGGCAGGCCGATGTGCCGGCCAAAAACAGCAGCAAGAATAGAAGCACGGACACTGTGGCTGTAGCTGTAGGAATCCTTGTCTTTCAACCGCGCCAGCCAGACCATGGCATCCGGATTGCGGACCACGCTCTGAACCACCACGGCGGCAGCTTTTCGCGCCACCGGGAAACTCAATGCCTTGCTCTCACGCACCTGACCAATCAGGTGCAACATGGCACGGCTGATTTCCCGATGGTAAGGAGCAGCGGTGGCTACTTCCCGCTTCAGTGGCTGGCTGATGCTATAACGCATCGGTGTAAATTTGCCGAGATTACCGCGCACAGACGCTTGCGCCACAGCAGGCCCTGGCTTGGCCGGGCGACTTGCTACCGCATGTAGTGGCAGCACGGGATTGAGCACGCTGCGACGCACATCGATATAGACAAACTTGCACCACACCCGCAGCTTTTCAATGTCATCCTGGGAGCGGATCGGGAATCCCTGCAGCGGAAATGGCGTCTCAATCCACGGACGATCCAGCTGCGACACAAACATGCCGACCTGCAGATCCGGTGTGGCGACTTTTTCGACTTTGACGACCATAACGTGCCTTTTGACGGATTCGTGGTTTACCGAGTGCCAGTGTCTACTACTTTGGTACTAATGTTGAGCGATGATTTCACATTTATCGTGTGAACTGAATCACGCAGTGCAAAAATCGACCAGTTCTGCCGACGAACGGCACCTGCCCGCGCCTTACCGGACATCAGCCGGGCCGATCAGCCAGCGCAGACGCCCGGCCCCGGGCACCAATACGTCCAGATCCACGCAGGCCACCGCTCCGACCTGAAAGGGGTAACGCCTGCCATCGGTCAATGCGCCACAAAGCAGATCAACAAAGGGCATATGGCTGACCAATGTCCAGCCATCCTGCCCGCCCACTCGCTCCAGCTCAGCCAGAACCGCCACAGGGTCGCCTTCCGGGGTAATGGTGCCCAGCTCCTCCCGGGACACGCCGGGAAAGCGCTCGGCAATGATATCCGCCGTCTGCCTGGCCCGGACATAGGGGCTGCTGAACAGCCGACTCGGCCGCGCACCTCTGCCTGCGAGGCTTTCCCACAGAACAGCGACATCTTCCCGGCCGCGAGCCGTCAGTGGCCGGGCATCATCAGTAGTTATCAGCCTCTCTGCCTCGCCGTGCCGGACGATATACAGGCGCATCAGTGCTCTCCGGTCACGACAAACTCGACATCATGGTTATGCTCTCCGCCCATCAGCGCCGTAATCACCGCCTGCATCGGTTTTCCGCGGAACAGAATCTGGTAAAGGCCTGAGGCAATAGGCATATACACCCCGAGCTGCTCGGCTTTTTCCGCCACCAGACGCACCGTATTCACACCCTCGGCAGTCTGTCCCAGCTCCGCCACAGCTTGCTCCACCGATTTGCCCTGACCGATGGCATAGCCAACCCGGTAATTACGTGACAATGAGGATGTACAGGTAACGATCAGATCACCGACACCGGCGAGACCGAGAAATGTCAGCGGATCTGCGCCAAGGCGCACAGCAAAGCGGCTCATTTCGGCAAGACTGCGGGTAATCAGAAAGGCACTGCTGTTTTCACCAACACCAACGGCTGCCGCCATACCGGTGGCAATGGCATAAATATTTTTCAGCGCGCCAGCAAGCTCGACACCGAAACGGTCCGGATTGTCATAAACGCGAAAATAGCTGCAGCTCATGGCATTCTGAACACGCTGACACAACGCCTGATCAGCACTGGCGATCACCGTGCCGGAGAACCGCTTCTCGACGACTTCACGAGCCAGATTCGGGCCACTGAGCACCGCCACTCTGGCCTGCGGCCAGTCGCGCTCAAGCAGCTGGCTCATCAGCAGGAAACCATCGGCATGAATTCCCTTGGTGCAGCTGACCACAATAGTGCCCGGCTGAATCAAATCCCGGGCCTGAGGCAGGACATCAGCAAACGCCTTGCTCGGCAGGGCAACGAACACCAGAGAGGCATTGGCTAACGCATCCTCCAGAGATTCCGTTGCCAGCAAGCCGTCCGGCAACTCCTTGCCGGGAAGGTAGCGAGTATTTTCCCGCTGCTCGTTAATAGCAGCAACAGTTTCCGGATCTCTCACCCAGAGCCGGGCGTCATGGCCATTCTCTGCCAGAATCGTCGCCATGGCGGTACCAAAACTACCTCCACCGAGAATCGCCACCACTTCACGTAAAACTGTCATTACAGGTTCAATCTCCGGAATCAAGCGCAAGTGCTCAGCGTGCGCAAACCGCTGCCAGCGCCTCATCAATAGTCGAGTATCGGAATGAAAAGCCCTGACCGGCAAGACGGGCCGGCAAGACCCGCTGGCCACCAAGCAATAGCACTGACATTTCGCCCAGAACCAACTTCACGGGTAGTGCTGGCGCGGAAAATAAAGCTGGCCGATGGCAAGCACTGGCCAGCGACTCATGGAATCTTGCGTAGGTCACCGGGTTCGGGGCAACAGCGTTATAAACGCCCTCTGCATTACCGAGCTCAAGGCAGTTCGTCAGCACAGCAAGCAAATCATCAAGATGGATCCAGGACAGCCACTGCTGACCATTACCCAGCCGCGCGCCCAGACCTAGCCGGTAAGCGGGAAGCAGTCTGGATAGCATACCGCCATTCCCGAGCACCACCCCGATACGCAAAATGCAGACCCGCACACCACGACGACCAATATCGCGTGCAGCTTTTTCCCAGGCATCGCACAGCAGGTATGTGAAATCCCGGCGCACTGCGGGGCTGGACTCATCCAGCTCCACCGAGCCGGCATCACCGTAGAACCCGACAGCGGAGCCACTGACCAGCACCCCGGGCTTATGTTTCAACCGATCAACCAGCGTCGCAAGCGCCTCAGTTACCCCGACCCGACTATCAAACAATGTCTGCTTGCGGGCCCTGCTCCAGCGACGATCAGCAATACCTTCGCCGGCCAGATTGATAATGCCGTCATAGATTTCGTGGTCGCGGATTTCGTCCAGCGATGACAGCACCCGCACCGATGGAGGCAAAATTTTACCAGCCTTGGCGGGCGACCTGGACAGGATGGTCAGATCATGGCCACGGGCAGTCAGGTGTGCGCATAGTGCCCGACCAACGAAGCCACTGCCTCCTGTTACCAACAGCTTCATTTTCCCGCCTCCTTGATGGAGACAATATCCGACGGGGCGTAGAAGTACTCAAGATTGCCGGAGCCAACACGGACGCTCAGGGTAAGCTCGCGCTCCGTCACAGCGGTCAACACGCCGGTCCTGGTCCGGGCATCACGACTGGCAATCGTGACCAGCTTGCCCTGGAGCTCTGTATAAACGGAAACGTCGTCTGACTTTACAACAGACTCAGCCGGCGCCTGCTCCGATCCCGGTTGCGGGGCCAGAGCGGCTTCAACAGGCTGCGTCGAGGGCTGGCTTGCAACTGCCTCGACGCCGGGCAGTAAAACCTGTTGCCCGGATGCCAGCACAAGATACGACAGGTCTGCTTCGGCGAAAGACAGCTCTACCGTGCCGCCCTCGACAATTGACTCGACCAACAGGCGATTCCGGCGAATTCCTCTCAGCACACCTTCGCGAACACGGCCATCACGCTGAAAAACTTTTACCGGGCGACCATTTAGTGTCTCCAGATCAGCAAATGCCAAGGTGGCCGGAGGGGGCACCTCCACCACTGCTGGCAAACGTGATGCCGTGGCGCCAGGCTGCACCAGACGCAACGTGCTGTCGCCTGCTTCCTGCAACACCGTTGTCTTCATTGTTCCCGGACGAACCGCCCAACCAATATCGGCCCGGTCAAACTGCAGGCTTCGCTGTTCGATTCTGCCGTTAACCAGCTCAACGATGGCGTTACTGATCCCTCCGCTTTCGCTCATCAGCAAACGGGTATCCCGGAACGTCAGCTGGCGAATGGTATTCTCGGGGAACTGGGTTTCCAGATACTGCCGGCCAACATACTCAAGCGTATCCGGATGATCCCAGGTCAGATCCACTCTCCCCCCGGTATAGCGAAGATAGTTGGTCCGCACGGTCATCTCTCCGGAGAGATAGCTGCGATCAGGATCAGGCAGAATCACCTGAAGAAATCCCGCCAGTGTCTGCTGGTCACGGCGCGTCAGCTGCAACTCCATCTGGTATCCACTGCGAACGATTTCACTGTGTGGAACCCCATCCGGGCCATCGCGCCAGGTGATTTGAAGTTCCGGAGCTACCTCATCCGACGGGCGAACAAAAAGGGTTTTCCGTTCCCGGGTAATCAGGGCGGCATCCAGATCGAGCAATATACGAACCTCAACCTCCGGAATAAAACCCTCGCCCTGCTGCACAGAAAGCACGCCATTGACCAATCGGGCCTGATCGTAGGTAAACTCCTTGCCACGCAGACGGCCGGTCAGAAGCGGGTTGTTATCACTGCGGATAGCAAGTAACACCGCTTCCTGCGAATTGGCAAAGGTATTGATCTCGGTACGCTTGCTGCCAACCATGTCGCCACCGACTGCAACGCCAAACAGCCGGCGCGGTTGCTCCAGTACCTGCGGGTCCTGCGCCACCGCCACCGCCACGGAAACGACAATCACGCTAATGCCGATCACGCGCATCAAAGCGGGCAACCATACATCTGACCAGAAGTGATGGATGTAGGACGCCCCGGCAAACGGCAACGCAAACATGAGCGAACTGCGTCCACGATGCTGTGCATCCATGGCCAGCATCACGGTCCCCATCAGAAACAGGGTGAGTCCGGTAATCAGCAGGGTACTCGCCATAGGGTCCTGATTCCTCTGTCATAACTGCCGGGCAGGCAGGGAAAATCTCCTGCACTTTACAAAGGAACCTCCGGGCAAGTCCATGATGAATACCCGACTCTGGTCGGCCACGGGGCAGAACGGTGATTCACAACACGCTGCTGCGGACTGATACTTGGCACCCCGCTCGCCATAGACCCTGATCTGATGCAGACCGACAGACACAATCTCAGCCTCGGAGTCAGCTACGCGCTGGCCACCAGTCTGGTGGCCAGCACCGCTGCTGCCTGCGCAAAGTATCTCAGTGGCAGCTTGTCGCCGTGGCTGATTGTCTGGTGTCAGTATGGCCTGTGTACCCTGCTGACCTTGCCCTGGGCGCTGAGACTGGGGCCCTCCGGATTGCGTACAGCTCGCCCCGGCCTGCATCTGGTGCGCTCGCTGGGGGGTTGGCTGGGCTTCACAACCTACTATCTGGCGCTGCCCAGTATCGCGCTGGCTGACGCCAGCGTGCTGCGCTCTGCAGCGCCGCTGTGGGTGCCGCTGGTGGTGTTTGTCTGGTTGCGGGAAAAAGTACCGGCATTGCGCTGGGTGGCGCTGCTATGCGGCTTTGTCGGGGTACTGCTGGTGCTCAAGCCGGAGGCCGGCGGCATTAATCCCGGTCACTTGCTCGGCATGCTGGCCGGCATCGGTCTGGCGATCTCCATGGCCACTACCCGCGCACTCTCCGTCAGTGAACCTGCCGCCCGTGTTCTGTTTTACTATTTTTTCATTTCCTTCATCGCCGCGACGCCAATGGGGCTGATGCACCTCGACAGCATTCCTCCGGCGCTCTGGCCCGGGCTGATTTATGTTGGCCTGTCGATCTTTATCACCATGGTGCTGTACAACCGCGCCTATACCCATGCACCCACCAGCATTGTCGCTCCTCTTGGTTACATCGCGGTGCCTGCCGCAGCGCTGATTGACTGGTTGATCTGGGATCATCTTCCCGGTGCGATGATGCTGGCCGGCTGCACCCTGATCATTCTCAGCGGCGTCTTCGCTGTCACCCTTCGGGGCACCAGCCGGGGCGACCATTGACCGGGCCTGACCGACCATTTGTCAGCCTTTGTCCAGCGATCGAAAAAAAATACTTGTCGAAAGTTGAAGCCGGAGCTATATAGGCGCCAAGAGAGCGACGCAATCATTCCGTTTGCAAACCGCTCTCGAACTGGCAGTCATGTGACACTCAGGGAGCCGTGTGATCGCCTCCAGGGCGTGCGGCACGGACCCCGATAAAAAAAGGGGCCTGTCATGACCAGCAGTCGTATCGAAACCGATCAAGATGAGACGGATGATTTACTGATGAATGAAGAAGCTGACTTCATCGAGGACGAGCAGGAAGAAGCAGAAGTGCAGAGCCCGCGATCCAGAGGCTTTAATCTCGACATGCGCCACCGCATCGAGAACCGTCTTGAGGAGCGCCGGCTTCAGCGCGAGCTGAACGAATACGAGTTCTTCGATCTGGATGACGAAGACACGGTGCATTAAACGATAAGGCATCGGAAACCCGCGCCACCATCGGGCGGCGCGGGTTTTTATCACCAACCGGTCAGCTCTTTCAGGGCCAGGCCCATCTGTGACGGGTTGCGTACGGTTTTCACACCGGCCGCTTCCAGTGCCGCAAACTTCTCGTCTGCAGTGCCCTTGCCGCCAGCAATGATGGCGCCAGCATGGCCCATACGCTTGCCGGCCGGTGCGGTGACACCGGCAATATAGGACACCACCGGCTTGGTCACATGCTCCTTGATAAAGGCGGCCGCCTCGTCTTCAGCACTGCCGCCGATCTCGCCGACCATGATGATCGCCTCGGTCTGCGGATCGTCCTGGAACAGACGCAGTGCATCAATGAAGGTAGTCCCCGGAATCGGGTCGCCGCCGATACCGATGCAGGTCGACTGACCGAAACCCAGCGCCGTAGTCTGGTTGACCGCCTCATAGGTCAGGGTGCCGGAACGGGACACGATGCCGACCTTGCCCGGCAGGTGAATGTGACCGGGCATGATGCCGATCTTGCACTCGCCCGGAGTAATGATGCCAGGACAATTCGGCCCGATCAGGCGCACACCGCCCTTGCGCACGATGTATTCCTTGACCTTGAGCATGTCCAGCGCCGGCACGCCTTCGGTGATGCAGACGATCAGCTCGATCCCGGCATCCGCTGCTTCCAGAATGGAGTCCTTGCAGAACGCGGCCGGCACATAAATCACCGACGCAGTCGCGCCGGTTGCTTCAACCGCTTCGCGCACCGTGTTGAACACCGGCAGGCCAAGATGGGTCTGGCCGCCCTTGCCCGGGGTCACGCCACCAACCATTTTGGTACCATAGGCAATCGCCTGCTCCGAGTGGAGCGTGCCCTGCGAGCCGGTGAAGCCCTGACAGATAACCCGGGTTTCCTTATTGATCAGTACGCTCATGCTGCACCCCCGACGGCTTTCACGACCTGCTCGGCGGCATCGTTGAAACCGGTTGCTGCGATAATGTTGAGGCCGCTCTCGGCCAGCTTCTTGCTGCCCAGCTCGGCGTTGTTGCCTTCCAGACGCACTACCACTGGCACCTTGACGCCAACTTCCTTCACCGCGCCAATGATGCCTTCGGCAATCATGTCGCAGCGAACAATGCCGCCAAAAATATTGACCAGTACGCCTTTGACGTTGCTGTCGGAAAGAATGATCTTGAACGCCTCGGTAACGCGCTCCTTGGTGGCGCCACCGCCGACATCAAGGAAGTTCGCCGGCGCACCGCCCTTGAGCTTGATGATGTCCATGGTTGCCATGGCCAGACCGGCACCATTAACCATGCAGCCGATGTTGCCATCCAGGGCCACATAGTTCAGCTCCCACTCCGCCGCGCGACGCTCGCGCTCATCTTCCTGCGAGGGATCTTCCATCGCTTTCAGTTTCGGCTGACGGAACAGGGCGCTGCCATCAAGGTTGATCTTGGCATCCAGACAATGCAGGTTGCCTTCTTTGGTGATCACCAGCGGGTTCACTTCCAGCAGCGACAAATCGTTTTCTTCAAACAATTTTGCCAGGCCAAGGAATATCTTGGTGAACTGCTTGATCTGCTCGGCATTCAGGCCAAGCTTGAAACCGATTTCACGAGCCTGATACGGCTGCGCACCAACCAGCGGATCAATACCGGCCTTGAGGATCTTCTCCGGGGTTTCATGGGCAACCTTCTCGATCTCCACGCCACCTTCGGTTGACGCCATGAAAACAATGCGTCGGGTAGCACGATCCAGCACGGCGCCGAGATACAGTTCCTGAGCGATATCGGTGCAGGATTCCACCAGAATTTTCGATACCGGCTGACCGTCTTCATCAGTCTGGTAAGTCACCAGACGCTGGCCGAGCCATTTTTTAGCGAATGCGGCTGCTTCATCTGCTGACTTGACCAGCTTGACACCGCCAGCCTTGCCACGACCACCGGCATGCACCTGGGCTTTTACCACCCACTCGCTGCCGCCGATCTCTTTCATTTTTGCCACGACTTCTTCCGGGGTGTCGCAGGCGAACCCTTTTGAAACTGGCAATCCGTATTGAGCAAACAGCTGCTTGCCCTGGTATTCATGGAGATTCATGTTCTGATCCCGTTGTCTTCCGTTATGGAACTGTTCTCCGAAACAACCCGGCGACCTTGTGGGTCGCCGGATCAGCCTTCGTGTTGCCTTACTTCTTGCGCTTGCGCTGGGCGATATGGATCGCCTTGAAGTCCACCGCCAGAGCGGCTTCATGTACGGCCTCCGACAAAGTCGGATGACCGAATACCATCAACTGCAGGTCCTCGGTGGTGGCGCCGAACTCCATCGCAATCACACCCTGCTGGACCAGCTCGGAGGCCTGCGGGCCGAGCACATGCATGCCGAGAATGCGATCGGTCTTTTCATCGGCAACAAACTTGACCATGCCATGGCTTTCACCCGCGGCCAATGCCCGGCCGTTAGCGGCAAAGGGTACGACACCGGTCTTGTAGGGCTCGCCGCCGGACTTCACTTCTTCCTCAGTCTTGCCCACCCAGGCAATTTCAGGATGGGTATAGATCACCCAGGGGATGGTGTCGTAATTGACCTGGGTATGTTCGCCGGCAATAACATCAACGACCATAACGCCCTCTTCCATCGCCTTGTGCGCCAGTGCCGGGCCGCGCACCAGATCACCCACGGCATAAACACCGGGCACATCGGTACGGCACTGCTGGTTCACATAAACAAAATTGCGCTCGTCCATGGTCACACCGGAATCGGCGGCGAGCAGATTCTGGGTCACCGGGCGACGACCGACCGCAACAATCAGGCGATCGAAGCTTTCCTTGTGCTCACCACTGGCGTCGGTATAAGTGACATTAACTTTCTTGCCTTTGACTTCGCTGGCGGTGACACGGGCACCCAGACGGATATCCAGACCCTGTTTGGTCAGGATCTTCTTTGCTTCTTTCGCCAGTTGCTGATCCACCGGCGGCAGGAAACCATCGACCGCTTCCAGCACGACCACTTCCGCGCCAAGCCTCGACCAGACGCTGCCAAGCTCAAGACCAATCACCCCGGCACCGATTACGCCAAGACGTTTCGGCACTTCGGTAAATTCCAGTGCACCGGTGGAGTCAACAATGCGGTCGTTGTCGATCACTGCCACCGGAATGGTCACCGGCTCGGAGCCGGCAGCGAGAATCACGTTTTCCGCCGACAGCAGCTTGACGTCACCATTGGCAGGGGTGAATTCCACCTGCTTGCCGGCCAGCAACTTGCCGCTGCCCTGCAACCAGTCGATCTTGTGGGCCTGAAACAGCTGGGCAATACCGCCGGTCAGCTGCAGCACTACCTGATCCTTGCGCTCGATCATCTTCTTCACATCGAGAGACAATTTGCCCACCTCAATGCCGTGCTCGGCAAAACCGGCCCCTGCCTCGTGATAACGCCAGCTCGAATCAAGTAGTGCTTTCGACGGAATGCAGCCGATATTCAGACAGGTGCCGCCGAGTGCCGGCTTGCCCTGCTTGTTGATGCGCTTTTCCACACACGCGACTTTCATGCCCAGCTGGGCTGCACGAATGGCGGCGACGTAGCCGCCCGGCCCGCCACCGATGACGATGACATCGTATTGTTCAGACATAACCTTTCCCGTTTTCCGTCAGAAGGGCGCCGGCCGGGCCGGCACCGGTGCATCAGATATCCAGCAACAACCGGGCCGGATCCTCAATAAACTGTTTGACTGCAACGAGGAACTGCACCGCCTCACGGCCATCAATCAAACGGTGGTCGTAGGATACCGCCAGATACATCATCGGCAGGATTTCCACCTTGCCGTCCACCGCCATCGGCCGCTCCTGGATCTTGTGCATACCCAGAATCGCGGTTTGCGGCGGGTTCAGAATCGGCGTCGACATCAGCGAGCCGAACACGCCACCGTTGGAAATGGTGAAGGTGCCGCCAGTCATCTCTTCGATCGACAACTTGCCTTCGCGAGCTTTCTTGCCGAACTCGATGATATCGGTTTCGATTTCCGCCAGACCTTTCTGATCAGCATCACGCAACACCGGCACCACCAGACCGCGATCCCCGGATACCGCGACACCAACATCGTAGTAACCGTGATAGACGATATCGCTACCATCGATCGACGCATTCACCATCGGGAAGCGCTTCAGCGCTTCGACGCAGGCGCGCACAAAGAAACTCATGAAGCCGAGGCGAACGCCATGGGCCTTCTCGAAATCCGCCTGGTAATGCTTGCGCATTTCCATGATCGGCTTCATGTTGACTTCATTGAATGTGGTCAGCATCGCGGCCGTGTGCTGGGCTTCGACCAGACGCTCGGCAATGCGCTTGCGCAGGCGCGTCATCGGCACCCGACGCTCTTCACGGTCACCCGCCAGCACCGGCACAGGTGCTGCAACAGGCGCTGCTGGTGCCGGCGCCGCCGTCTTCTGCTGCTCGCGCTGCTTCAGTGCGTTATCAACATCATCGCGGGTAATCCGGCCGCCCTTGCCAGTGGCATCGACCTTGCTGGCATCCAGACCGGCTTCCGCCATACGCTTGCGTGCCGCCGGGCCCGCTGCAGGGGTCTTGTCTTCGGCAGCACTGGCCTGGGCGGGCGCCGCTTCTGCCTTGGCTGAACCGGACGCTGCACCAGCACCTTCTTCCAGCACCGCCAGCAGGGCCTGGCTTTCGATTGTGTCGCCTTCACCATGGTGAATTTTCTTCAACACACCGTCCGCAGGCGACACCACTTCCAGCACCACCTTGTCGGTCTCGATATCCACCAGCAGCTCATCACGGCTGACCTTGTCGCCTTCTTTCTTGTGCCAGGTCGCGACTGTGCCGTCAGCCACGGACTCGGGAAACTGCGGAGCTTTGATTTCAATAGACATGATCTGTCCTGCTTCCTTTTATTGATCCGTTATTCGTTCAGTTACTCAATGCCGAAGGCGGTTTGTATCAACCGTTGCTGCTGTTCAACATGCAATGCCATGGACCCTGCTGCCGGTGCTGCCGAGCCTTCGCGCCCGGCATAATGCAGATACAGCTGCGGATTGAGCTGATGCAGAACATGGCGCATGTGATGCTGGCTGCAATACCAGGCACCCTGATTCTGCGGTTCCTCCTGACACCAGGCCACATGTTTCAGGTTGCGGTACGGCTTGATGGTTTCCAGCAGACGCTGCTCCGGGAACGGATAGAGCTGCTCGATACGGACCAGCGCAGTGTCGGTAATGCCATCGGCCTCGCGCTTTTCCAGCAGGTCGTAGTAAACCTTGCCACCGCACAATACCAGACGAGTCACTTCGTCAGCATTGACTTCGGCATCACCGATCACGGTTTCGAAGCGTCCTTCGGACAGCTCTTCCAACGTGGAGATTGCCCGCTTGTGCCGCAACAGACTCTTCGGGCTCATTACCACCAGCGGCTTGCGTGACGGCCGCAGGGCCTGACGACGAAGCAGGTGGTAGATCTGCGCCGGCGTGGTTGGGGTACAAACCTGAATGTTCTGCTCGGCGCACAATTGCAGGAATCGCTCCAGACGGGCAGAAGAATGTTCCGGCCCCTGCCCTTCATAGCCATGTGGCAGCAACAAGGTCAGACCACAGATCCGCCCCCACTTCGACTCACCGGAGGAGATGAACTGATCGATCACCACCTGGGCACCATTGGCGAAGTCACCGAACTGCGCCTCCCAGATAATCAGCGCCTGTGGCGTGGTCGTGGCGTAGCCATACTCGAACGCCAGCACAGCCTCTTCGGACAGCAGCGAGTCGTAGATATCAAATGGTGGTTGCGATGCATCCAGATGCTGCAATGGCACATAGGCCGCGCCGTTTTTCTGGCTATGTAACACCGCATGACGATGCGAAAAAGTGCCGCGACCGACATCCTGACCAGTCAACCGGATTGGCACGCCTTGATCCAGCAAAGTCGCATAAGCCAGCGTTTCGGCATAACCCCAGTTGATCGGCAACGCGCCGGCGGTCATTTTCTGCCGGTCTTCGATAATTTTTTTCACCTGCCGTTGCAGCACCACGCCTTCCGGTACCGTTTCCAGCTGGGCGGCAAGCTCCTGCATACGCTTGAGCTTGAAGCCAGTGTCCCAGTCATCCTGCAAGGAGTGGCCGAGGTAAGGCGACCAGTCAACAAACAACGCCTTGTTTGGCTCGCGCACCAGGCTTTTCACCACATGAGTGCCTTCATCAAGCAATTTGCGGTAATCCTCGAAGATACGCTCGTTATCTGCCTCGCTGATCACCTCTTCGCGCAACAGCTGTTCTGTGTACAGAGCGCGGGTGGTCGGGTGAGCCTTGATCTTCTTGTACATCAACGGCTGGGTCGCAGACGGCTCATCAGCCTCGTTGTGGCCAAGCCGGCGATAACAAATCAGATCAATAACCACGTCTTTCTTGAACTGCTGACGGTAATCAACGGCAACCTGGGTAACGAAATACACCGCTTCGGGATCATCCGCATTAACGTGGAAAATCGGCGCCTGCACCATCTTGGCAACGTCAGTGCAATATTCTGTCGACCGGGCATCTTCACGCTTGTGGGTAGTAAAGCCGACCTGATTATTGACGATCACATGGACCGTGCCGCCGGTTTTGAAACCGCGGGTCTGTGACATCTGGAAGGTTTCCATCACCACGCCCTGACCGGCAAAGGCCGCATCACCGTGGATCAACAGCGGCACCACCTGATCACCGGCATGGTCGTCACGGCGATCCTGACGGGCGCGCACCGAACCTTCCACCACCGGCGAAACGATTTCCAGATGCGACGGGTTAAATGCCATCGCCAGGTGTACTTCACCACCCGGCGTCTGCACGTTCGAAGAGAAGCCCTGATGATATTTCACATCACCGGAGCCCTGCTGAATGAAACTCTTGCCTTCGAACTCACCAAACAGATCCGCCGGGCTTTTGCCCAGGGTGTTGACCAGCACGTTCAGGCGGCCCCGGTGGGCCATGCCGATCACCACTTCCTTGACGCCATAACTGCCGGCGCGCTGGATCAGTTCATCGACCAGCGGAATCATTGATTCTCCGCCCTCAAGACCAAAGCGCTTGGTGCCCGGATACTTGTTGCCAAGATATTTTTCCAGACCTTCCGCTGCGGTCAGACGCTCCAGCAAATGCTTCTTGATGTCTGCACTGTACTGCGGATGGCTGCGTACGGTTTCCATACGCTGCTGTAACCAGCGCTTTTCCGCGGTGTTGACGATATGCATGTACTCGGCGCCCACCGTTGAACAGTAGGTGCCTTTCAGGCAGTCAACAATTTCCCGCAGGGTCGCTTCCGGCTTGCCGATAAACAGATTCCCGGTCTGGAACACGGTATCGAGATCGGCGCTGGAGAGGCCATGGTGGGCAAGCTCAAGGTCCGGCACATCTTCACGCTCCATCAAACCGAGCGGATCGAGCCGGGCAACCTGATGGCCACGATTACGATAAGCCGCAATCAGATGCAGCACCCGAACCTGACGTCGCTCATGCTCGGAACTGACCGCGCCAGCGCCCATTTTCTGCACCCGCGAGCGATTCTTTGCCTGCAGCAGAAAATATTCGCGCACAGCAGAATGCGGCACGTCGGATTCGACGGCACCATCAACAGCGGGAAGTTTTTCGAAATAGGCGCGCCAGTCTTCCGGCACGGAGTTGGGGTCAGTCAGCCAGTCTTCATACAGGTCATCGACCCAGGCGGCGTTAGCGCCACCGATATGGGAAGAACCCCATTGCCGATACATGGAACTGTCTTGCATTGCAGCACGTTCCCTCATGGGGAAGGTTGCCACGCTCCGGCTGCTGGCCTGGTCGATATGGTGACCGCAGGGAGGTAGCCCCGTTCCCACTTCTCTTCAGTTCAAGAACCGGCGCTTTTTGGGCGTCAGTTCTCCCTTGTCTGGTTGTCTCCGAGGGGTTGCCCCGGATTGCTCCGAAGTCTAGCCCCTTTTCCTGAGCATTGTTAGATACATACCCGAAAAAGCAGCTGACTCGGCACAACATTTTGCCGACCGACCCGGTCAGTCGGCTAAAAAAAGGCGGCCCTGGGGCCGCCTGTTTCATTACACCGCTCTTTCCAGCAGCATCTCGCGGATATGGCCGATGGCGCGGGTCGGGTTCAAACCTTTCGGACAGACGCTGACGCAGTTCATGATGCCGCGGCAACGGAACAGCGAGAACGGGTCATCCATCCTGGCCAGGCGCTCATCAGTGGCCTGATCACGGCTGTCCGCAAGGAAGCGGTAACTCTGCAGCAAGGCAGCCGGCCCGAGGAACTTGTCCGGGTTCCACCAGAACGACGGGCAGCTGGTCGAGCAGCAGGCGCACAGGATGCACTCGTACAGACCGTCGATTTTCTCGCGGTCGGCCGGTGACTGCAGACGCTCGATGGCCGGCGCCGGGGTACTGTTCTGCAAGTACGGCTGCACCTTCTCGTACTGGTTGTAGAACATAGTCATGTCCACCACCAGATCGCGCACCACCGGCAGCCCCGGCAGCGGACGCAGAATCAGTGCCTTTCTACCCTCCAGCACACCCGGGCCTGCCAGCGACAGCGGGGTGATACAGGCCAGACCGTTCTTGCCGTTGATGTTCATGCCGTCGGAGCCACACACGCCCTCGCGGCAGGAACGGCGATATACCAGGCTGTCGTCCTGCTCCTTCACCAGGTTCAGAACATCCAGCACCATCAGGTCCTTGCCACCGGTGTCGACCTCGTACTCTTTCATGTACGGTTCGCGGTCGGTCTCCGGGTTATAGCGGTAAATACTGACTTTCATGGTCGCTCTCCGTCAGTAGGTGCGGATTTTCGGCTTGAAGGTATCGACGGTCTTCGGTGTAAAGTTGACGTCGCGTTTGCCGAGTTGTTTGGTTTTCGGATCAAAGATCGAGTGGCACAACCAGTTCTCGTCATCACGATCCGGGTAGTCATAGCGGCTGTGGGCGCCGCGGCTCTCGGTGCGACCTTCCGCCGCGATGGCAGTGGCTTCGGCCACCTCAAGCAGATTATCCAGCTCCAGCGCCTCGATACGGGCCGTGTTGAAGGCCTGGCTCTTGTCACCCAGATTTGCCTCGGCAATACGGCCGCGCAGATCAGCCACCTTGCTGACGCCATCGACCATCAGATCGCCCTTGCGGAATACCCCGAAGGCGTTCTGCATGGTGGCCTGCAGCTCCTTGCGCAGGCTGGCCACGGACTCACCGCTCTTGGAGTTATCCCAGCGACGCAGACGGGCCATGGCGCGATCCATGTCATCACTGTTCGGTTCGGCCTGGTCCATGCCCTGACGCAGCGCCTCTTCGATGTACAGGCCCGCAGCGCGACCGAACACCACCAGATCCAGCAGCGAATTGCCACCGAGACGGTTGGCTCCATGCACCGATACACAGGCCACTTCGCCGACGGCGAACAGGCCCGGAATAAACTGCGCCTGCCCCTGATGGCCGCCATCAAGACGGATCGCCTGACCGTGAATATTGGTCGGGATACCCCCCATCATGTAGTGACAGGTCGGCACCACCGGCACCGGCTCTTTCACCGGATCGGCATGGGCAAAGGTCTTGGACAGTTCACAGATACCCGGCAGGCGGCTGTGCAGTACCTCCTCACCGAGATGATCGAGCTTCAGATAGACATAGTCACCATTCGGACCACAACCGCGGCCGTCGAGGATCTCCATCATCATCGAGCGGGCCACCACGTCACGACCGGCAAGGTCCTTGGCGTTGGGCGCATAGCGCTCCATGAAACGCTCACCGTCCTTGTTGACCAGATAACCGCCCTCACCACGGCAGCCCTCGGTCACCAGCACACCGGCGCCGGCAATACCGGTCGGGTGGAACTGCCACATTTCGATATCCTGCACCGGCACACCGGCGCGCAGCGCCATACCGATACCGTCACCCGTGTTGATCAGGGCGTTGGTAGTAGACGAGTAAATGCGACCGGCGCCGCCAGTAGCGAACACGGTAGCCTTCGCCTTGAAGAACACAGTCTCGCCGGTTTCGATGCAGATGGCGATCACGCCAGCGGCATGGCCACGGGCATCAGTCACCAGCTCGGCAGCATACCACTCGCTGTAGAACTGGGTGCCATTCTTCAGGTTCTGCTGATACAGGGTGTGCAGCAGCGCATGACCGGTACGGTCAGCCGCGGCACAGGTACGGGCGGCCTGACCACCCTCACCATAGTTCTTCGACTGGCCGCCGAACGGACGCTGATAAATGCGGCCTTCTTCAGTACGGGAGAACGGCAGGCCCATGTGCTCCAGCTCGAACACCGTCTGCGGACCCACCGAGCACATATATTCGATGGCGTCCTGGTCACCGATATAGTCGGAGCCCTTGACGGTGTCGTACATGTGCCAGCGCCAGTCGTCATTCGGATCGGATGAGGCGATGGCACAGGTAATACCGCCCTGCGCCGACACCGTATGCGAACGGGTCGGGAAAACTTTCGAGATCAGTGCGGTCTTGAAACCGGACTGGGCCATTTGCAGCGAGGCACGCATGCCGGCGCCACCACCACCTACTACGATGGCATCAAAGGTAACGGTGCGAATGCTCATGGATCAGACGCCTCCCCAGATAATCACCAGACCCCAGAGCAGATAGACAAGGGTCAACAACGCGATAACGAGCTGCGCCAGCAAACGAATGCCAGTCGCGGCCGCACCGATCTGACGGGTGGTCAGGTAATCGGTGGTCACCGTCCACAAACCGATCCACGCATGGGCGCCGACCGCCACAATCATGAAGGTGTTGGCAATCTGCATCGCCAGACAGCCCATAAAGCCGGACCAGGCCTCATAGCTGACCTCGCCCTGGGCGAGCAGCCAGCCCACTACCACAACGGTATAAACCGCCAGAATGACCGCGCTGACGCGCTGCACCAGCCAGTCGGACAGGCCATTACGGCCCAGAGTCGTAACGCTGGTTACCATACCCACACCCCCGCAAGAACCATCAATACAGCCGCAATGATGAAACCCGTGATGGCGAAACGGCGGCCACCTTCCAGAGTTTCACCAATGCCCCAATCCATAATCAGATGCTTGATACCCGCCACAAAATGGTAGGCCAAAGCCGCCAGGATGCCCCAGAGCACAAACCAGGCCGGCCCGGTATCGAGCAGTTCTTTCATTTCAGCAAAGCTTTCCGGAGATGCCAGCGAGCGATCCAGCATCCACAGCAGAATCGGCACCGCCACAAACAGGACGACACCGGCAATACGGTGGGAGATGGAAGCCAGGGCGGGAATCGGGAACTTGATCGTGGTCAGATCGAGATTTACGGGACGCTTGTCGTTCACGTTAGCCATCACTATGCCAGGCTCCGGGTGCCGGAGCGGTTGTCGGGAACGTGCATAAAAACAGCACTGGACGGAGTCCTTTACAGCCTACCGTCAGGTCGCCGGTATGCAGCGGGGCGCAAGTATAGCCCCGCCACCCCGGAAAACAAACAACCGGACCGGAAAAAACCACCCAAGACACTGTTTTCAAAGGTGCATTTTTACACGACCCTGAAGTCACGGAAATTTCTTCCGGGCTCGCCCCATCACGGTGCAGCCTGGCAGGCGTAACATGCTGTTTACCTTGCACATTTATGAAAGTGTGAAAAATACCCGTTTCGTTGACAAAGATGTGTCAACTCTTTAATTTCGCCCAGCCTCGGCGAGCCAATCAGATTCAGCCCATTCAGTCTGGCCGCCACTCCGCCCGCGAAGGAGAACATCCATGACCGAGAAGAAAGCCATCCTCAAGGTAGAGGGCCACGACGACATCAGTCTGCCGATCTACTCACCGACCATCGGTCAACAAGTGATTGATGTCGCCAGCCTGACCGGCAAGGGCCTGTTCACCTTTGACCCGGGCTTTACCTCCACCGCCTCCTGCGAATCGAAAATCACCTACATTGATGGTGATAAAGGGCAGCTGCTGCATCGCGGCTACTCCATCGAGGAACTGGCGAATAAATCGGACTACCTGGAAGTCTGCTACCTACTGCTGTTCGGCGAGCTGCCGACTGCCGAGCAGAAAGAATCCTTCGTCAGCACCGTGAAAAACCACACCATGGTTCACGAGCAGCTGCAGTTCTTCTACCGTGGTTTCCGCCGTGATGCGCACCCGATGGCGGTCATGTGTGGTGTGGTTGGCGCGCTGTCAGCGTTTTATCACGACTCCACCGACATCAAGAATCCGAAGCACCGCGAAGTCACCGCCTATCGCCTGATCGCAAAAATGCCGACCATCGCAGCGATGTGCTACAAGTACGCCGTGGGCCAGCCGTTCATGTATCCGCGTAACGACCTGACCTACTCGGAAAACTTCCTGCACATGATGTTCGGCACTCCGTGTGAAGAATCGAAGATCAGCCCGGTACTGGCAAAAGCCATGGACCGCATCTTCATTCTCCACGCCGACCACGAGCAAAACGCTTCCACCTCGACCGTGCGTCTGGCCGGCTCCTCCGGCGCCAACCCGTTCGCCTGTATCGCCGCCGGTATTTCCGCACTGTGGGGCCCGGCACACGGTGGTGCTAACGAAGCCGTGCTGAACATGCTCGACGAAATCGGCGACGTCTCGAACATCGACGCCTACATCGCCAAGGCGAAGGACAAGAATGATCCGTTCAAGCTGATGGGCTTTGGTCACCGTGTTTACAAGAACTACGACCCGCGCGCTTCGGTGATGCGTGAGTCCTGCCATGAAGTCCTGAACGAGCTCGGTATCCACGATCCGCAGCTGGAACTGGCGATGAAGCTGGAAGAAATCGCCCTGTCCGATCCGTACTTCAAGGAGAAGAAGCTGTTCCCGAACGTCGACTTCTACTCCGGCATTATCCTGAAAGCGATGGGCATTCCGACTTCCATGTTCACTGTGATCTTTGCCCTGTCCCGCACCGTCGGCTGGATCGCGCACTGGAACGAAATGATCTCCAACCCGTACAAGATTGGCCGTCCGCGCCAGCTGTACACCGGCTACGCCGAGCGCAAGTTCACCCCGGTAAACGAGCGCAAGTAATCAGCAAAAGCTGATACGCTGAAAAGGCCACCTCTCCCGGTGGCCTTTTTTGTTTTCGCGGCCAAGGAGCCCCGGAAACTGCCATATCTGCTGTAGGAGCGGCCGATCGGCCGCGATTCTTCCAGGCATATCGCGGTCGATCGACCGCTCCGGGTTATTCGGAACCTCCCTGATACAAATGACATAAAGCACCCCGTGTTCTGAGCCGCCTGCGGTTATGCCGGATTAATCCAACCCCGCAAGCCG
>JBECKT010000124.1:0-40041 GCA_040235405.1 Alcanivoracaceae bacterium | reverse complement strand
GTCATGGTGAAGTGGGCCGATCATGCATTGGCCCAGCTCCGCCATATCCATGGTTTCTTCAAGCCGGCTTGGGGGTACTATCCTCAGGATTCAGCCTCAAGATAGTGTTTACCATCACGTAACCATTGGAGAGTAAGGCCAGGCGCCATTACCGCTCGACGAAAATCCACTTTCAATCAGGTGATTGTTTGTCAACAAAGAGGTTACGGTTGTGGTGCTTACGCCAAAATACTCCGATGCATCTTCAATGGCTGATTCTGAATAATCTCCCTGCATCAGCTCCTTTACACCTTCAATTGGACAAAGCAATTCGGCCGCAAAGGCGCGCTGATACTTCTGACGAAACGTACTCAAATCCGAAGATACAAGCCAACCATCTCCATGGTTTTTCTGAAAAACACAATCTGCAAGAAGACGAGCGTACTCAAACCGCTTCGCAGTGGGATGCTTCTTGCGAGGCATAAACCGAATTTGATTATGCTGAGTTGGAACAGCCACCGATACTTTAGATCTGTTCTCGGGCTTATAGCGATCGGCCGCCGCGGAGCTAATACCCAAGACATCATAGAGACTTTCGTTTGTAATCCTCTCTGATAGTTTCGTCCCAAAGTAGCCACGCATGTTATTTGCATCCTGAACTGCAAGCTCCCAAGGCGCTCGCCTTGCAGTCTCACTGCCAACGAAAACATGCTGAGGAATATCGGGCTTGCCATCCAGTCCGCTCAGGGAAGAGAAATGCTTTATCTCTTTCTCTTGCTCATCCTGAAAGGCTTTTCCTGTCGCCAAGGCAGCCATTAGCTCAGAAAGGGAAGACTCCCCCACTGTACCGGTAAGGTTCACCATCCCCTGCAATAGAGATTCTGGACACTCCTCCGGGTCGTATCCCATCATTGCCTCAAAACGACGCCGTCGATTGTGGTCAGGGCTAGCTTCCTCCTCACACACGATTCCCCATAAATCCGAAAGTTCGGAATCGGCAATATTAGAATCTCGCAACCTATCCAGCACAGCGCCAATAAAACGAGAGGCTTCGGTACGAAAATCCAACATCGGCACAAAATAAGGAGAGCTTAAGCCACTCAGGTATCTGACAGATTGCCCTGCATTCTGATTGGAAGAAGAAGACCATACTTGGATACCTTCGCCATCAGTAGCAAACATGATCGTAGGCCAGACAAAACCATGATTTGCGGCAGACAATTCATGGGCCATACGCCAGGATACTGAAGGTCGCACGCCATTACCTGGGTGAGGTTCATGTAGCAATCGCCACCAAGACGACGCAAACCAAGTCGCTAATGGATACATAGAAACCAGCACATCATCTTTAATCGTGCGAGACCATATATCTTCGTTTCGAGTCAAGCAGTTTCCATTCACAGTAAAGGACAACCGCGCCATAGTCTCATAAAACTCCGGCGCGTCATTCCCCACCGCTTCCCACTTAACTCCAAACTCCATACGCTTCTTATCCACGTTAACGCTCTCTCCATTGCGTTAAAATCAACTCTGCGAAAGGATCCGTAGACTGCATGGGATAACCGTGATAAGCCCCTGTCTCACGATTCTCCAGTCGTGCCTCCAACACAATCTCATCCGCTGTAACAGACCAGATAACTTTCGGCCATTCGCCATCAAATTGCATACTGACGAGTCCCCGCATGACACCTTCCTTCAGCAAACTGCTCGCCACATCTTTTTCGAAGATTGCCGCCACGTCGCACAATGATTTACCAGCTCTTGGTCCAGAAGGTGGCGTCAGCCCGAAATCCCCGGGATTCTTCTTATGCGCCGGATTTCCACAATAGTTCACCTTCCGGCTCAAAACCGCCCGATCAACCTCAGCAAGCATCTCACGAGGGCGGATTTTCCGCTTATTGGATCACTTTACACAACCCATGACGCAGACCCGCGTGAAGACCCCACCGCTCTGGTACAAATGCGCCAGTTTGCCACCGAAGCCGAGCTGGAACTGTGTCGCCCCGGCGTCAGCCAGGTGCGCATGGTTATCGAGATCGTCCAGCAGTTGAAACAGGTCATGGATGAAAACGGTGCCGCGCTGGATGATGAGCTGGTACGGCAGAAAGAATGGGTCGATCACACCCGGATCAACGACTGATCAGGCAATACTGTGTAGTTGCGATATCACCAATTTGTGCAGGGCGAAGCGCTCAGCCACCGGCACCCTCACCGGGCAAACGCCTTCTGAAGCAAGTAAGGTTGCCACCTGACTTTCCCCCAACAGATATGCCAGGTAAGGCAAAGTGGTAGCATGGGCTTTCAATTCCGGCGCCAGCAAATCCACATGAAAACGGGATTTCCCCTGCATCTTGAAACTGGACGACGGCAGGCGGGAATCGAGTTGATGCACCTCAATAAAATGGATGCCGCTATCGCGCAGCATCTCCAGGAAAGTCTTCTCCGGCAGCCGCTCAAACGCGAGAGCGCCACGCCGGGCGAGGTCCACATCTTCGGTTGCATACGCCTGCGCACGCAGCCCCATCTGGTTCAGCAGCACACCAAACGCATGGGAACCCACAAGCGTAGCGCCAGCTTGAAACAGGCCATACAAATGCAGGCTCGCCAGAGTGGCATACGTCAGGGAGTCCACCGCCTGAAAGCCCTCCCCCATCAACAAGCGGACATCAGGCATAAGGGCTTTTACTTCACGAATCTGCTGGCGCAAGTCATCAGCCCTGGCATCCGCCTCGCCAACCCGGCCCAGATACACTTCACGCTGCTTGCCACTGCCGTCATAAAAACGGTGGACATGATATTCAAGGCCATGCTGGTTCTTGCGCTTACCGACAGAGCCCGGCGTACCCGCAAAAACCGGCGCACCCGCTTTCAACTTATCCAACGCACCCAGTGCAATGGGCTGCCGTTGCCGTTTGGGTCTCATATGCGCAAGCCATGTCTTTTCATCTATCCCCAAACGATCCAGCACACCCGCCGCATGTGCAGAGATTGGGTGCACACATAAATTAACCCCGCGCTTCGTCCCTCGGCCATCGACCAGGAGCGCACAATCCGGAACTGGCCTGGCCCGGCCCCAATGATTCCTGCTGCCAATCCCTATATCATGCCTGCTTTCATCTGAGTCACTGATACCCCCGGGGGATGCGTGAGCGCGGACCTGAGCCAACATACGCCGATGATGCAGCAGTACCTGCGCATCAAGTCAGAGCACCCGGAACACTTGGTTTTCTACCGGATGGGTGATTTCTACGAGCTGTTCTATGGCGACGCGGAGAAAGCCGCGCGCCTGCTCGACATTACCCTGACCTCGCGCGGCCAGAGCGCCGGCCGGCCGATTCCGATGGCCGGCATCCCGCACCATGCCGCCGAGGGCTATCTGGGCCGGCTGGTTCGGCTCGGCGAATCGGTGGTGCTCTGTGAGCAGTTTGGCGATCCGGCCACCAGCAAGGGGCCGGTGGAACGTCGTGTTGCCCGTATCGTTACGCCCGGCACCGTCAGCGACGAAGCCTTGCTGGATGAACGTCGTGACACCCTGCTCTGCGCCGTGGCCGCACAGGGCGAGGAATTTGGCGCCGCCAGCCTTGATCTGGCCGCCGGGCGGCTGGTGGTCACTCGCGTCAGCGGCCGCGAGGCTCTGCTGGCACTGATCGAACGCTGGCAACCGGCGGAGCTGCTGTTCGATGAAAGCGCTGCCATTCCCGAGTCGCTGCGCAAACGCGGCGGCGCTCGCAGCAGGCCAGTGTGGGAGTTCGATCCGGACACGGCGCAACGTTTGTTGTGCAAACAGTTCGGCACCCATGATCTGGCCGGGTTTGGCAATCCATCCGCGGTGGAAATCGCCGCTGCCGGCAGCCTGCTCGGTTATGCCCGGGAAACCCAGCGCAGCGCCCTGCCGCATCTGAACAGCATGGCGATCGAATCAGACGAGGACGGCATCCGGATGGACGCGGCAACGCGCCGCAATCTGGAGCTGACCCAGACCCTCGATGGCCGCGACAGTCACACGCTGGCCTGGGTGCTGGACAGCACCGTTACTGCCATGGGCGCGCGACTGCTGCGCCGCTGGCTGCACCAGCCGCTGCGCAACCGTCAGCGCATTGATGAACGCCAGCGTTGCATTCAGGCGCTGCGCGAAGGCTGGCTGTTTGAAAATATCCGCACGCTGCTTGATGACGTTGGCGATATGGAACGGATTCTGGGTCGTGTCGCCCTGCGCTCGGCGCGGCCACGCGATTTGACCCGTCTCGCTCGCAGCCTTGCCGCCCTGCCCGGCCTGCAGGAAACCCTGCCGGTAAACGGCCCGCTGGCATCCCTGCGCGAGCAGCTCGGCAACTTCCCGGAACAGCTGGCACTGCTGCAGAAAGCCATTATCGAAAATCCACCGATGCTGATCCGTGATGGCGGCGTTATTGCCGATGGTTACAGCGCCGAGCTGGATGAGTTGCGCTCCATCAACGAAGACGCCGGCAGCATTCTTGTCGATATCGAAGAGCGCGAACGCGCCCGCACCAATCTCGCCACCCTGCGGGTGAAATACAACCGGGTGCACGGTTATTACATCGAGCTGTCGCGCCGCGATGCGGAGCAGGTCCCTGCCGATTACGTGCGCCGGCAAACCATGAAAAATACCGAGCGCTTTATCACTCCCGAGCTGAAAATTTTCGAGGACAAGGCGCTCTCTGCTTCAAGCAAGGCACTGACGCTGGAAAAAGCGTTATATGAGGAGCTGCTCGACCGCCTGAACGAACAACTGGCAGCGCTGCAGCGCAGTGCCACTGCGTTGGCCGAACTCGACGTACTGTGCTGTTTCGCGGAAAGAGCAGAAGCGTTGAATCTGGTACCCGCGACGCTGGTGGATACGCCGGTGGTAGAAATCATTGATGGCCGTCACCCGGTGGTGGAGCAGGTACTCGAAGATGCGTTTGTGCCGAACAGCCTGCATCTGGATCAGGAACGGCGGATGCTGATCATCACCGGCCCGAACATGGGCGGTAAATCCACCTATATGCGCCAGACCGCCCTGATCGTGCTGCTGGCCCACATCGGCTGCTGCGTGCCGGCCGCCGGCGCCACCATCGGTCCGATCGACCGGATTTTTACCCGGATCGGCTCGGCCGACGATCTCGCCGGTGGTCGCTCCACCTTCATGGTGGAAATGACCGAGACCGCCAACATTCTCAATAACGCCAGCGACAAGAGCCTGGTACTGATGGATGAAATCGGCCGTGGCACCAGCACCTTTGATGGCCTGGCACTGGCCTGGGCGGCCGCCACTCGTCTGGCCGTGGAGCAGAAAGCCTTCACCCTGTTTGCCACCCACTATTTCGAGCTGACCCGGCTGCCGGATGAACTGGCGGGGGTACGTAACGCCCACCTCACCGCCAGCGAACATGGCGACGGCATTGTCTTCCTGCACCGGGTCCAGGAAGGCCCGGCCAGCCGCAGTTATGGTCTGCAGGTGGCCCAGCTGGCCGGAGTGCCGGCCAGCGTGATCCGCGCCGCTCGGGCCCGGCTAGCGGATCTCGAGCGCGGCCAGCGTAGTGAGGCGGCGGCCAGTCCGGGGAAAACACCGGCGCAACCGGACCTGTTCAGCCAGCAGGTCTCGGCAGTGGAAACCCGACTGGACCAGATCGATCCGGACGAGCTCAGCCCGAAAGACGCGCTGGCGCTGATCTACGAGCTCAAGGCGCTGCGCTGAAATGTCGGGATGGCAGGCAACAGACTGATTTGCCTGCCCCCGGCACTGCCAGTAGACTAGCGCGCCTGAACCATACCCAGCCCCGGAATTGAGCCCGACGAGGACCTGCCGATGACGTTCGTAGTAGGCGAAAACTGCATTAACTGCAAACACACCGATTGCGTGGAAGTATGCCCGGTGGATTGCTTCTATGAAGGCCCGAACTTCCTTGTCATTCACCCGGACGAGTGCATCGACTGCGCCCTGTGTGAGCCGGAATGCCCGGTGAATGCGATCTTCTCGGAAGACGAGCTGCCGGACGATCAGAAGGAGTTCATCGAGATCAACAAGGATCTGGCGGAGAAATGGCCGAACATCACCGAGATGAAGGACGCCCTGCCGGATGCCGAACAGTGGGATGGCGTGGCGAACAAGCGCGAGAAGCTGATCCGCTAAGCGGTGTTGCACAACCCGCCGATGCGGCGGAAAGCAGAAAAGAAAAAGGGTGGCATCCTGCCACCCTTTTTTTTCGAGTCATCCTTACCCGATTGCGCTCAGTTGACCTCCATGTCTGCAGTCCTTGCGGTTCCTTGTGCAGCTGTCCCTGTACACGAAGCCAGTCTAGCAAAGCCCCTGCGCAGAATGGGCGCCCCACAAACAGCAAGATTCCCGGAAAAATCATCCGCTTCCGGAAAAACACCTTATTTATCAAATAATTGATCCATTTTCAGGGTCAAAACGGGGATATTTACACCCGAATATTCGTCGCTTTTCCTACGCATTTGTAAGAAATCTCTTACATCACTAAGCAATTCGGGAGGCCGCAGAACGGAAAAACGGACAGGCAGAAGCAACATTGCCAAGGATTTTACATACCCCGCAGGGTTTTTACAGACCTGACCCGCGGCCATGTTTTAGGATGATGTCATGCAGAGGTTGGCTGGATGCCGGCGTCTCAGGACCCACCCGTTACGCGCTCAGACTTTGCCGCCCCAAGGGGCAGAAGCCCCGCGATCCGAAAAGAAGGACGCGGGGTTTTTCGTTATGCATCCTGACTTTTCTTCAGGTGTCCTGACAGAGCGCCCGCAACGCCTCTATGGCGGTGGCATAAGCCTCATTCAGTGCATCCAGCAGGCCCTGCAGCTCGGCAGCAGGCGCCTCTGCCATGTGGCTCTCCAGCGCAATACACAGCTCGGTAACCTCAACCGCGCCAAGATTGCTGCTGCTTCCCTTCAGGCTATGGGCCAGCTGCCGCAGCTGCGCCCTGTCTTCGGCCTCCAGCGCGCCCTGCATGGCGGCAAGACGCTCGGCCGAGTCACGCTGGTAAGATTCCACCAGAGTGACAAATCCCTCCGCCATAATTTCCTTCAATTCACCGACCAGCTCCATGTCCAGAGGCGCTCTAGCCTTCATGTTAATCCCTTCCTCACCATTTACCTGCGCCCGGCATGACGCGGGCTACCATCAATCACAGTATTCCCAGCACGCAGGCACGCTGATAATCCTGTTCCGTATCCAGATCCCATAACATCGGCAACATGCTTGCACTGACTCCTGCCCGTTGCAATCCGTTCAGGGTCATCGACAAGGCCCGGCTGCCGCCGAACCGCACTCCATCAAACACGGAGCTGTCCTGCCAGAGCGAACTGTTGGCGCTGCCAATCAACCAGTAGCCGCCATCCTCCGCCGGGCCGATAACAACATCGGATTGCGCCAGCTGCCGCTGTGCGGCCAGCAAGTGCCCGGCAGTCAGTACCGGACAATCGGTACCAATCAGGATCACCGAACCAGCCGGTTTTTTATGCATCGCTGACAATGCTGCGGCCATCCGCTCACCGAGATCGGCGCCATGCTGCAAGGCAACGGCACCACCATACCGGTGCGCCAGCTCCGTTAACTGGTCGGACTGCGCGGCAGCAAACAGGGTGAAGGGCAGGCCACTGATACTGACTTGGCGCAGTGTGTGTTCGAGCAGCTGGCGGTAAATCGTCAGCGCCGCCTGATCGCCGACACCTGCGGCCAGCCGGGTCTTGACCTGGCCCAACCGGGGAGGCCTGGCGAACACCGCGATAGTGCAGTCAACACCGGAAGGACAAGCATCAGTCACGATAATACTCACGATGCAGAACGACAGGATCAGCGCCGAGAAAATAACGCAACCGCAGCCACCACATCTGTAGCATGGTGCGCCAGATGCCGCGCTGGCGCCAACGCCGGCTGTCCACCACGATTGTCTCTCGCAAGCATACCGGCGCGACAACCCGGCGCAGGCGGCGACTGATCTCGACATCCTCCATCAGCGGCTGCTGCGGGAAACCGCCCGTCAAGGCAAACAGGGGCGCGCAGACAAAAATACCCTGATCCCCCGTCGCCAGTCCGGTCATTCGCGACCGCAGGTTCATCATGTTGGCTATCAGTTTCAGCCGGCAGTCCGGACTATTGATGCGGACATCAAAGCGGCCCCAGAATGGCGCCGATGAGGACCGATACAATGACTGCAGCACTCGCCATTCACCACCCTGCAACCCGGTATCCGCGTGGACAAACCAGAACAACTCGCCACGGGCCAGCGCAGCACCGGCATTTTGCTGATTGGCCCGCCCCGGGGCAGTCACTATGCAGTGATCGGCCCGCTGCCCGGCGATAGCCACGGTCTGATCATGGCTGCCACCATCCACGACGATCAACTCCACCGCCTGACTACGCCAATCCTGCATAACTTCCAGCAGCGAGCCGATCCTGTCCTGTTCATTCAGTGCCGGAATAATGATGCTGAGCCAGGGTTGCTCTATGGCCACGACTTCCCTCTGCAAACGTTTCTTCTGAAAACAACCCGGATCGCTCGCTGACGTTCAGGGTGACGATAGCTGTTCAGCGGGTATAATGCCGACCTGACTGGCTCCCGTAGCTCATCCGGATAGAGCGTCCCCCTCCTAAGGGGAAGGTGGCAGGTTCGAGTCCTGCCGGGAGCACCATCTATTCTGAAGCGCCCGGCCAGCCGGCAGGAATGCGGTAGTAGCCGGTATCATTGCCACGGAACCGTTCCTGATCCGACACCCGCTGCAAACGTCGCAGGGAAAAATAGGGAATATCACGAAGAATCAGGTTGGCGATCCAGGCCGGAATATAGCCGCCCGGATCAAGCACCACTTGAAAGGTCACATGCACTTCGCCCGGCCGCAGCGGGGTGAACTCCAGGATGCCATTCAATGCCGGCATTCTGACGTAGCCGGATTGTGGCTCCAGCAGTTCATCATTTGCCTCATAAGCGATGGTGACCGTCCCTGTTTCAGGGTCCTGGCGAATCTCCAGATCAAGGGGGGCATCACGGTTACGGACTGGCCAGGGCAGCCGGGTGGTAATCCATACCTGCCGATCGGTACCACTGTCACGGCCGATCTCGGAGATTGACGAGATCATGTGCATCCAGCTGGCGATAAACTCATAGTCATTGATCTGATTACCGATCGCCCTGAAATCCGACATCGGTACAACTGCTTCGCCGCGAAAAGTCTTGATCGCCGAGTCGTCGTTATGCGCCATAAACACCTGCACGCCGTCACGGTCAGTGACCAGTCGCCACTCAGGCTCCTCGGCATAAAGCATGGAAACAGACAGCGTGATCCCGGCAGCCATCACCAGCACAGATTTGCATTTCATCAATCATCCTCCGGGAATGACAACAGGTCGTCATAATACTCGGCGCGCACGCCGGTAGCGGTTGAAATTTGTATCCCGACTGTTACAGGTACGGTTCAAGCATGTGCGCAAGGGCATGGCCAACCCGGCGCACCGTTCCCCAGCCCGACAACAAGGCGCTGTCCAGAACGCGGGCATTGGCGGCCCGGATATCAAACCAGTGATTCAGCTCCGCTGCGAGCCCCTCGCCATAGCATTCGGTATCGAACTCGAAGTTCAGACGCAGGCTGCGCGCGTCCCAGTTACCGGAGCCAATCATGGACCAGCTCCCGTCCACAGTCATCAGCTTGCCGTGATCGAAGACACCGGCACCGAGGCTGACTTCACAGCCCTTGTCCACCAGCCAGGGCACGATGTGCAAGGCAGCCCAATGGACAATACGAAGATTGTTCTGCTCCGGCAGCAGAATCCGCACCCGCACACCGCGCAAGCGAGCCAGATAAAGCGCCATTTGCAAAGACTGATCCGGGACAAAATACGGTGTCATGATACGGATTTCCTGCTCCGCACGGCCGATGGCCGCCAATAAAGTCAGCCTGCGCTTTTCAAAATCCGCATCCGGGCCAGCGCTGATTCCCCGCGCAAGTACTGTGCCTGCCACTGCCGGGCCGCGATAGGCGTCATCCAGCAGCTCGCCGGTACTGAAGTACCAGTCCGTAGCAACACTGTGCAGCAGGTGTCCGACCACTGGCCCGCGCATCTCGAAATGCAGATCGTGCGTGGTGGGCGGTGACATCATATAGCCAGCACGCAGATTCATTCCGCCGGTGAACCCGACACATCGGTCGACAACCAGAATTTTCCGGTGATTGCGCATGTTCATATAGGGCATGCGCCAGGGCGCCAGCGAATACAGAAAGCGAGCATGGGGAATGCCCTCGCGACGCAGGCGGTGCCGAATTGTCGGGAACGAATACAGCAGCCCCATACCATCAATCAGCACCCTGACACGGACTCCACGCTTTACAGCAGAAGACAGCGCGGCGACCACACGCTGGCCGGCTGCATCATTTCCGAAAATGTAGGTGCACAGGTAAACCGATTCGTTGGCCCGCTCGATCGCCGCAATCATCTCTGACAGGGCGCCGGAGGCAGTCATCGGCCGAACCTCGTTACCTCCTGTCAGTGGTAATCCGGTCAGCCTGGCTACCAGCGCGGCAAGCGCTTGCATATTGCCCTGCACAGGCTGAGGCTCCGCCGCCGGGCGCCAGCCACTGGCGATATCCAGCCTGCCACGGGTCAGCTGCCGGGCACGCCGCTGGATACGATTAACGCCGATCAGCAGGTAGAGAAAAAAGCCGAGTAGCGGCACCAGCCATACCAGCCCGGTCCAGGCTGCCGCAGCCCGTGACTCGCGTTTGTGCAGAACAATATGGACCGTGGTGCCAAGTGCCAGTAGCACACTCAGGAACGCCAGCAACCCCGGCCAGTACTGCTGCCAGAGCGCAGCAACATCAATGTCGCCAATCACAAAGCCCTACCCCCTGACATCATCCGCTATCGGCGAAACTCGCACTGAGGTGCTCCAGAGCAAGCACAGCCTGGTCGGGACAATAGAGAATAAGATAGCCGGCATGCCAGCGACCGGTATCGGTATAATCAAGCCAGCGTCTCTCGACTTCGAGGACTACTGTATCAATGCCGTGCATGACCCAAGGCAGCACCAGCTCAACCGTATGGACATCCGCAGACAGCGGAACTCCCTGCCCGGACACGCTCAGCCCGGTCATGGACAGATCAATCAGATGCCCGAACGGTTCTGATTTACCAGGTTCACGTATCCGAACGTTGACGTTGAGCGCATCCCGCTTTGAGCGATGCTTCATGCCGCCTCCGCAGCTGACCGACAGGCCTTCAGTCTGCGGCAGCTTCGGGTACCATGCAATCAGAGGTGTCTATGTCCGACCGGGATGAAGATCTGTTTCAACACGAGATGCGCGGCGTGCGCCGTTTGCCGGAGCAGGCCATGCCGGCCCGCCCGGCGCACAGCGCGCCGACGCTGGCGCAGCTGGCCCGCAGGAACGCGGCGGGACAAAGCCGCGACAATCTCCGGGAGGCGCTCAGCTTGCCCGAACAGGTCCGCGAAGTGGGGCCACATGATCTGGTCGGCATGAAGAAAGACGGCGTTCAGGAAGGGGTGTACCGCAAACTGCGGCTGGGCAAATACGAACCGCAGTCGCGGCTGGACCTGCATCGGGTCACGCTGAAAGATGCCCGTGTTCAGGTCACGGACTTTCTCAACAGCGCCAGCAACCATGGACTCAGGACCGTGCTGATTACTCACGGCAAGGGCTATCACAGCGTCACGCCCGGACGACTGAAAAGCTATGTGCTGCACTGGCTGGAAGAGTGGGACCTGGTGCTGGCTTTCCACAGCGCCAAACCATGGCATGGCGGCGCCGGGGCAACCTATGTGTTGGTACGCAAGGCTCCGGAAGTGAGTCTGCGTAACCGGGAGCAATACTCGAAAGGGCGCTGATCAGCGCCGCAGACGATTCATGCCGTTAATCGCCGCCACCCGATAGGCCTCCGCCATGGTCGGATAGTTGAACGTCGTTTCCAGAAAGTAGTTGATCGTGTTGTTGGGCGCAGGCTGGCGCATGATGGCCTGCCCTACATGGACAATCTCGGTGGCCTGATAACCGAAACAGTGAATGCCAAGCACGGCCAGAGTATCGCGGTGAAACAGTATCTTCAGCATGCCGGCCTGCTCGGCAGTGATCTGCGCACGGGCCAGATTGCGGAAAAATGCCTGGCCGACCTCATAGGGAATCTGCTGCCGGGTCAGTTCCTGCTCGGTTCTGCCGACCGAGCTGATGCCGGGGATGGTGTAGATGCCGGTTGGCACATCCGTGACTTGATGCGGCTTGTCGCCGCAAATAGCAGAAGCACAGAAACGTCCCTGGTCGTAGGCGGCACTGGCCAGCGACGGCCAGCCGATCAGATCGCCAACAGCGTAGATTCCGTCACTGCCGGTCTGGTAACGCTCATCAACCGACAAATGACCGCGGCCATCCGCGCCGAGGCCGACACTGTCCAGCCCGAGGCTGTCGCTGTTGCCGGTACGGCCATTTGACCAGAGCAAGGCATCGGCGCGAATACTCTTGCCTGACTGCAAATGCAAGGTAACCCCATGATCGTCCGCCTCGACCCGGGTGTAGTGCTCGTCATGGCGAATGGTCGCCCCTTGCTCACGCAGGTGATAGCTCAGCGCGTCGGAAATTTCGGTATCGAGAAAATCGAGCAGATGAGCGCGGGTATTTACCAGATCGACGCGAATGCCGAAGCCGGCGAACATGGATGCATACTCGCAGCCAATGACACCGGCGCCATAAATAATCAGATGGCGGGGTGTATGCGCCATCGACAAAATGGTATCGCTGTCATAAACCCGCGGATGACTGAAATCGACATCATCCGGGCGATATGGCCGCGACCCCGTTGCCAGTACGATATGTTTGGCCTCGAGCAGCCACTGACGCCCACCGGGTTCATCCACCCTTACCCGGCCAGGGCCATCAAGCACACCATGACCGTTGAATACGGGGATGCGGTTACGCAGGTAGTAGCCGGTCCGCACCGTCACCTGGGCATCGACCGCCTCGCGGGCACGGGACACCATACGCTCCCAGCGGTGGCTGCCGGGAACGCGCATATCCTGCAAAAGGGGGTTGCGATGGTGGCGAATGACCTGACGAATCTGGTGCCGTAGTGCTTTTGAAGGAATAGTGCCAAGGTGGGTACAGCTGCCACCAACCTTGCTCTGATTCTCGATTATCGCGACGCGCAAGCCGCTTTTCACAGCTCGCATCGCCGCAGCTTCGCCGGCGGGACCACTGCCGATAACAACCAGATCCCAGCCCCCTGATATATCCATATTCACGCCTTGCTACATCAAATTTCCCACATGATGCATGAATATCAGCAAAATCGGCAGAGTCAGAACCGAAAACGGCGACGCACAAACAATACCAGCACGCCAATCAGCCCATACCAGCCGACAGAGCCTGTCAGGTTATCGGCTTCAGGATAAAGAATCCTGAACTCCGCATTGGCTGTCGCGCCACATTCATCTTCATAGCCAAGAACGAAGCGGTCATTAAACCGGCCATCGTTGTTGCGCGGTGTGTAGATGACATCGATCACCCCGGGACCCACCTCCCGAACCAGCAGACCCAGACCGTCAGTCCCCGGCGCGTACACTTCCGACTTCGGGTCAATCACGCCGTAAGTCTCAATACCGTACACCAGCTCCAGCACCTCTGGCCCATCAATATTCAGCTCCCGGATAACTGTCTTTGCAAATTTCGGCGCAGTGACAAGTTTGAGACGCGATTTTCTCTCGACTGGCACAGGGTTGGCATCGAACAGCGGCAGCGGTTGTCCCACAGGCAGGTCCGGATCCTCAAGCACCAGCCTGAACGCCTCAACCCGACCCGGAACAGAACGACGAACCTCTCCTGTAAAGCGCGGCGCAACATTGGCAATAGTCGCCGTTATGTTGGCTGCGGTGGATTCCGCCGTTTCCATTGAAAAGCTGTTAAAAATCCGGAAAGAATAAGGGAAAACCACTGTCAGCCCGCCCTCGGCCACATCTTCACAACTCAAGGGCAACTTCGGCTCGATATGAACAATGCAGTTATTCTCCTCACCTGCAGAACCGGGCTCACCACCACAGGCCGCCCCGCCTTCAACAACATCTGCTTTCCCGACACTGATATCATTAATGAACAACTCTACCACCGGCACGGCATCCGGGTCTGACCCTGAGTCGGCATCCGTATATCCGTTAATAACCAGACGCCCGTCCGAGACAATAAAGTCACCGTTGGCATCACCACTGATGCCGGAAATACGCAGAGCCGATGAGCCAACAACAACAAACTCATCATCTTCACCAGCATCCGCCGGGTCACGCACAATGACAGTCTGTCGCGCGCTGGCAATGAATTTGTCGCTGGCGTCACGTAAAACCGCAATCAACTCGTAGACCCCTTCATCAAGCTGCTGGGCAGTATTGTTGATGCTCCAGCTGCCGTTGGTCACTTTAGATATACGGAAATCACGGATATCCTCGCCGTCTCCTTCGTCAAGGTCTACCGAGACAATGTTTTCAGACATCACCCCGGGGGTTGACGGGTCCAGGTCAATCGTTCCCGTCAGAACGGTATTCTCGACGATTCCGGTGGCGCCTGGCACTCCATCACCAGCCAAGTCATTAAACAGAACATCAAAACGTATTGATCGTGACGACCGGGTGCGATTCGATACCGCATCATCGATTGCAGTAGGCACCTGAAGCTCATACGCACCGACATCACAACGGCCACCGGATGCTCTCGACCCCCCCCTCAAATCCAGGGTGCGGCATGCCCTTGGGCTCGAGTCATTTGCAACCAGAGCAAGATTGTTATTGCCGGCATCAATAACAAATACACCCGCCGGATAATCAATCAGGTTCCCTCTGGCCTCGGCAACAACCGGCAGATGCGGAGGAATATAAGCGCCATCTGAGAATGGCTGCCCAACAAGCACCCCGTCACTAATGACATCACGAATATCGACCTCAGCAGCCTCCATGTTGCCCACATCAGCGGCAACCGGAGCCTCACAGGTTGCCGGTGTTGGTGCTGCGAAGAGGTTGAAATAGCTCTCTGTAAACCTGACCGTACCTGCGTTACAACCGCCCGACCCGATGTAAATGCTGTTGGAAAGGTATATGAGGCCGGAACTGTCTCCCGCTTCAATCGCACCCGCGCCCGGGCTTGCAGCGCTGTTGTCAACGAAGGTGCTGTTGATGATATACGCCGTGGTCGACCCATCCATTTGCTGGAAGTCCAGCGCTGCACCGAGGTCTGCCGAGTTTCCGACAAAGGTACTATTCAGAACCCTGAGGGTTCCGCCCCGGGGTAAATTCACGTCAAGGGCACCACCCACACCGGTCGGCGCTGCGTTATTCGCAAATGTAACTGAATCAAACAGGAGGTCATGCTGCTGATTCTGCCCCACCATGGAAAGCAAGCCGCCGTTGCCGTCAGCCGTATTACCATGCATATAGGAGTGCCGAACCGTAAGCTGGCGCTTCTGCTCCGCATTGAAGTTCAGGTAGATAGCGCCACCATCACCCACCGCCTTACTATCACGCAGCTCGACGCCATCAAGAGTCAAATTCGCAGAAGTAAAGATAGCGCCACCATTTGCAGTCGAGTAGCCGTCAGCAATAGTGAGGTTTTTAAGGGTTAAGGAGGAAGAAGCAAGAATAATTCGATGCTGATTACCCACCACCGGCCGAATGATCGTCAGGCCGGGACCGCGCCCTTCTATATCAACGGGCGAGTTAAAAATATCCAGCGGGGCTTCGAGCTCAATAGTGTCTTCAACGTCAATAATAATACGGTCACGCCCGGTAGCACCCGAAGTACAATCCGGAAAGAAAAATGGAGAGCGATCAATACTGACCAGAAGGGCCTCGCGCAAGCTGCACAGACCATCACGATCGAACACACCATCCTGTGGCTGGGCGGAGTCAATATTTGTATTGACCACGATATCTGCAGCCTGTGCACCCATCGACAACACACACAGCAAAGCCGCAGACAAAGCCGCAGACAAGCGACGGAAACGTAACAGCAAGCCTGTCAGAAGCAGCATTGCACTGCCGCCGAGCGCGCCTGATAGCGTTGATATGTCCCCCTTGTTGGTCAACCCGGAAGCCGGCTCGACAACGAGGTTGGCGTTGGCGGAAGGGTTCGCCCCGGCAAAAACGGGGCCGGAAATAGCCGCCCGGTCAACGTAGTAACGGAACTGGTCTACGCCGTGAAAACGTGGCAGCGAGGTGTGCAGCACCAACGGGTAGCCCACAGGGAGCGTCACAACATCCTCAAGCACCGGCAAATCATTTTCGTCAACCACCGGGGTGCCGTCAGCTGCAACCTTCTGGATCGGGTCACGGTTCAGATAGACGCCGTCCCGACCCTCCACTACAACCACCTGGGTTCGCGCCGGAGCCGGATTAGCGGCACTGGTCACTCCGCTGATCCAGTTAACCGGCACAGACTCCGACTGCCGGGGCGGCAGGAAGAAACCGATACAACCAAGAGGATCAGTCAGCAAGCCGCAATCGATGGTCAGATCCCCGAGGTCATTGGCCAGTACATCAAGCAGAACGGCTTCACCCTGAACGATTCTGAATTCATCATTAGTGCCGGCGGCAATTTGCAGCTCTACGGCACCAGCATCACATCGAGGCTCGCGATTCAGGCCTCGCTGGTCCTTGTCCAGGCACGCGTAGGACACGGCGTCCTCCGGACTCCCTGCGGAAACCACCAAAGGCTCGATTCTACCGGCAGCCGGAGCGCCTGAATATTTCGGGGAATTGTTCGGCAGGAAACCCTTCAGGCCGTCTTCAAAATCTTGCGGAAGGCACGCTGCAGAACCAACGCCCGCAATACAGGCCTCGGCATTACCGGAACCATCCCGTCCTGTCAGCAGACCGAAATCGACGAGACTGTAATCAAACGTCTCCCCGCCACTGGCAACAAACTGCGCATCAAGTGGCCCGCAGGAGGGTGCATCCTGCGTTGCCCCGGCACTGACAACATAAGCAATCCCGGCCAGATCAAGCGTGAGGTCACTGCCCGCCGCAGGCGGGCCATCTACAAGCGGTCGGTCGTCGGCCGCGCAGTCTCCGCCTGCATTGCCTACCAGCACGGAGTTTACAAGGAGATCAAACAACCCGGAGCTGGCCGTCACTGCCCTGTAGGAAAGTGCAACACCGCCGGGCGCGGCGGCCGTATTACCGGCAATAGTGACGTTGTTCATAGCACTATTGCCGGCGGTCGCGGCAATACGAACAGCCGCGCCATCTTGCGCGCTGTTGCCGTAAAAGGTTCCATTCTGCAGCGCCACAATTTGCGCCAGCCCGCCAAAATACACGGCGCCACCGTTAGCAGAAGCGTTATTCCCCTCGAAATAAAACCGGTCTCCGGAAATGCCGCCGCGGAAACTGGGGGCGGTTGCGATCGCACCACCATTCCCGTCAGTTGCCTCGTTGTTCTCGAAGCGGGTTTGCTCTAACACGAGATCCCCGCTGCCATCAATGAACACGGCGCCACCCTGATCTGCCAGACCATCCCGCAGAAGCGTACCGCCACGCAAATCAAGTTTCCCCGAGCTGAAAATCAACCCGCCATTCTGACCTGCCGGCAACGCCCCATTCCCCTTCAGGGTAATGCCTGCAAGCGTCAGGGCCGCATTGGCACCAACCTCAAAAACACGCTTGCCCGGTTCAGCAATAATAATGACGTTCTGCTTGGCTACCTTGTCGAACGCATCATCACGCATGGGTTCGAACCTGACTGAAACATTTGCACCAACCCCTCCGACCTCAAGCGCACCATCAGCAAGCAAGTACTTAACGGGATCATCGCCGGACTCGAGTGTGACCGACTTGAGGCTGATGATATTTGACGAGTTCCCGGCAGGACACTCCGCCTCGACCAGGTATTCCCGGCCCTCAGCGCCGGTATCTTCTTCCGGCAGGTCTGCCGACACAGCCTCGTCCGGACCCTCTGCAACGCGGACCCGGAAAACGATCTCAGCGCTACGACCTTCGCGGATTGTGCCCGGAACGATCGTTTCATCACCGATTTTCGCATCATTTATTAACAGGGGCAGCGCCAGAGGAAAGCCGCTGACATCGCCTGCATCACTGCCGTTTAACTTGGTGCTACCCGCAATATAGGAGGACATATAGCCACGCCAGGTGCCCGTCACGGAATCCAGTACGGCTGCATCTTCATCCGGAAACCGGAATGCCAGACTGACCCCGGTGACATCACCGGCGTCTTGCTCCGCGTCAACCCTGATCCTGTATTCCAGTACATCACCGCGATTGGCGGTAAGGCGGCTACCCGCGTTAACAAATGAACCACCTCTCGAGACGTTCCTCACCTGCTTGCTCATCGTCAGACGAGGCTCATTCGGCAACTCCGGATTCAGGATTACGCCACGCTGATCGGATGGAACATCTCCGATGTAACCCAACCGGGTATTGATGGCCAACAACGCTTCTCGCACCGAACAGAACCCGTCAGCCCTGATTACGTCAGCACGGGTACTGATATCGTATTGGGTTGCTGCTACCGGCGCCGAAAGCGCCATCAGGGCAACAAAGGCAAAAAAGACCGAACCGCGGTGGAACATGCTTCAACTCCGGCCGTTGCCGGCCTGTTCTGGTTGTTATTGTGTGGGACGAGACTTCACAAAGCCTTACGGCACACAGAGTTAGCGAGAACGAGTGTAGCGGGCGCTGACAGGCCGGGCTGTTATAGTTTTGTAAGGCTCAGGGGCCGGGATGCAGGCTGCGGACAAAGGGTATGGTCAGGCGTCGCTGGCGCGCCATAGCGTGTCGATCCAGCCGCTCCATCAGGCCGACAACCGCCGCCGCCGAGCGGGTTCCACGGCTGATCAGGTAGCGCGCCACATCATCGCCCACCTCCAGGCCCGAAGCCCGACCAAGCTGGCGCACCAATGCCATCAGACCGTCCTCTGCAAGCGGCCGCACCCGCCATACCGGCCCTGCGGCCAGCCGCGACGCCAGATCCGGCAAGGTAAAGCCACAGTGCCCGGGCGGAGCCGAGGCGCTGAACAATACAGATTTCCCGGCATCACGAACCCGGTTATACAGGTGGAAAAGCGCCGCCTCCCAGTCTGGCCGGCCGGCCAGATAATCGATGTCATCCACTGCCACAAGGTCAAACTGCTCCAGCCCTTCCAGCACCGCAGCGGACAGACCATCAAGCTGTGCGGCCGGCAGGTAGAAGCCGCCAGCCCCGGCCTGCCGCACCTTGGCTTCCAGCAGGTGACTCCGGCCACTGCCCTGCTCACCCCAGATGAACAACTGCTCGCTGCCACCGCTGTCCAATCGGTTCAGGGCTGCCAGCAACAGCTCGTTACCCTCCGGAATAAAGGACTCCAGGCTGGAGCCCGCACGGAGCTTCAACGCCAGTGGCAACTGCTCCGGAGCGCTCATTTTTTCTTGTCACCCTGCCAGCACAAGCTCACCACGTCGGTTGGCTCAGCCAGAGACTGCTGCGTCTCTGCGCAGGGCAACAATCGGGGATCAAGACTCATCATTGCCCGCAGCTGATCTGCCTGCCCGGTAAAGTTCAGATCGAGCAACAGTTCACTGCCGGCCAGGCTGGCCACGCTCAGGTCGCTTACCCCGGCCAGACGACCGGCATGCCCGGTGACGCCCTGCCAGTCGTCCAGCGACCCGACCCCAATGATCTTTAACCGGTAGCGGGCAGGCGCTCCCGGGCGGACGGTATAGCGTGGCGCTATCCGGGCAGTCACTTCGTCAACCAGCGCAGTCAGCACTTCGGCTTCCGTGGCGGCGGTGACCTGGCCGCTGTCCTCAAGACGCCCCTGATACATAAGCCGCCAGCGAATCTGCGGAGTCGCGCCAGGATAGAGCACTGCAGCAACGTTGAACGGAGCGGCGTATCTGGCCGCCGCCTGCTGCAGGACATTATCAAAATGACCACGGATATCCGCAGCTCGAATACGCCCCTGATCTTCGGCATCCATCAACGGCAAGGCAATCGGCAGGCCTCGCGCCTCGGCCGCTGCGGTCAATCCCTGCTGCGCGGGGTCGGAACTGGCCGCAGAGACAATTTCGCCGGCCGCGCCACGCTGCACCACCAACCAGAACAGGGTGTCCGGCCGAACCGTGGTCCACACCGGCACGGCAGCCCGTTCCAGCTCGCGCGTCAACACCGGAATGGCAAACCTGACTGACAACGCCAGCGCCGCCTCCGAGTCGACGCCGTCATAGGAAAACTGTTGCACCCACCGGGACGGGTCGCGGCGTACCGATGCCAGAGCGCTGCGCCCCTCGACCTGCTTGTCACCGGTCAATCTGACCAGAACCTGATCAAGCGCATCGGCGAAAGCGCCGGCCCGTGCTTGCGTACTTCGATCTGCCACCGGAACCTGTATATCACCGAGATCACCAGCCCAGGCCGGCGCCAATGCGAGCATCACGCCAAGACATGCCATCAGAATTTTCATGCTCTACCGCCTGCTGTTTCCGAGCGCGCCATTATCCACAAGGTCGACACAGTGTGCAGCCGCCAGCCACCATTGATCGCGCCAGCTGAGATGCCGGTCCACAATAAACGTTCAAAATCTCCACAATGCATGGCTCCAGGGGGCAGTTCCGCTGCTAGAATAGCCGCCCTCGCCCAGCCGGAGTCCCCCATGTCAGAGCAGAAACGCCCCCTGAGCTACCGCGATGCCGGTGTCGACATCGATGCCGGTAACGCCCTCGTCAAGCGTATCGGCCCGGTCGCCAAACGTACCAGCCGGCCAGAGGTCATGGGCGGGCTTGGCGGCTTTGGCGCCATGTGCAGGATTCCGTCCAAATATCGCAACCCGGTGCTGGTTGCCGGCACCGACGGCGTTGGCACCAAGCTGCGACTGGCCATGGAGCACGACCGGCATGATCACATTGGCGTCGATCTGGTTGCCATGTGTGTCAACGATCTGATCGTTGGCGGCGCCGAGCCGCTGTTTTTTCTCGACTATTACGCCACGGGAAAACTGAACGTCGACGTCGCAGCCCGGGTTGTGGAAGGTATTGGTCTGGGCTGCGAGCAAGCTGGCTGCGCGCTGGTTGGTGGTGAAACCGCCGAGATGCCCGGCATGTACGAAGGCGATGACTATGACCTGGCCGGCTTCTGCGTCGGCGTGGTGGAAGAAGACCGCATTATTGATGGCAGCAAGGTTCAGGCTGGCGACAAGCTGATCGCACTGGGCTCTTCCGGCGCCCATTCCAACGGCTACTCGCTGATCCGCCGCATCCTTGCCCAAAGCAGCCCAGACGGCGTCAGCGTCAACGGCCGGCCACTGATCGATGCCCTGCTGGAACCGACCAGAATTTACGTCAAATCGCTGCTCGCCCTGATTGAGCAGATTGATGTTCACGCCATGGCTCACATTACCGGCGGTGGTTTGCCGGAAAACCTGCCAAGGGTACTCCCGGCCGAAACCGTCGCCTGGGTAGATACCGGCAGCTGGAACTTTCCGGAACTGTTCCGGTGGCTCCAGCGCGAGGGTCAGGTTGATCCTTTCGAAATGTATCGCACCTTCAACTGTGGCGTTGGTATGGTGCTGGTGGTGCCAGAACTACAACTGGATCAGGCTCTGGCCCTGCTTGAGGCGGCCGGCGAGAACGCCTGGCTGCTGGGCGAGATCCGCAGTGGTGAAGGCGCTGCGGAAGTGATCCTCAGCGGAGTCAACGAGTGAAACATCGGTTCGCGGTGCTGATCAGCGGTAGCGGCACCAATCTTCAAGCCATCATTGATGCCATTCAGGCCGGCGACCTGCAGGCCGAGGTTGCGGTAGTGCTGAGCAGCTGCACTACCGCCGCCGGCCTGCAACGGGCGATACGGGCCGGCATTCCGACCCTGACGCTGGATCATCGCAACTACCCTGATCGCTCCGGTTTCGACCGGGCCATGATCGCCGAGCTGGACCGGTTCAACCCGGACACTGTGGTGCTGGCCGGATTTATGCGCATCCTGACAACAGAGTTTGTGCGTCACTATCATGGCCGGCTGATCAATATCCATCCGTCATTGTTGCCACGCCACAAGGGGCTTCACACCCATCGCCGGGCGCTGGAAGCAGGCGACAACGAACACGGCTGTACCGTGCACTTCGTCACCGAGGAGCTGGATGGTGGCCCCGCTATCGCCCACGCCCGGGTGCCGGTACTGGCGAACGATGACGAAGAAACGCTGTCGAAACGCGTGCAAGCCCGGGAACACGACATCTACCCCCGGGTACTGGGTTGGCGGGCAACTGGCCGTCTGGTACTCGATCCGCAAGGAGTCCTGCTGGATGGCAAACCGATTACTGCTGAAGGCTTCGATCTTGACCAGCTGCCTGCTGATCCCGCTGCTGTCGCAGGCTCAAACCGCATCTGAGGAAGCCGGCTTCCATCAGGAGTTTCGGCTGTCCAGCTCCGGTGTTCCGATTTCCATTACCGCAGAGCGGCGGCTAAGCCAGCTTGAAAACGGTCTCTGGCAGATGGAAGTCGAGGCTGGCGCCCTGATTGGCAAGGTCCGCGAGGTTACCGAGTTCCGCTGGAACCAATGCACGCCACAAACTACCCGCTACACCTACCTGCGTCAGGGACTCGGACAAAAGCGCAAAGCGTTGCTGGTGCTGGACCGGGAATCCGGAACGGCACTGGCGGTCCGGGCCAATGGCCAGCGCCGGGAATTCCCGATTGCCGACTCCACCACCGACAAGCTTTCCCAGACGCTGGCGCTACAATGCATGCTCAGCCGCGGTGACCCCGAGTTAGTAGTTGATGTTGCCGACGAGAAGGGGCGCGAACAGCTGCGCTACCGGCGTGACGGTGAGGAAGTTTTACAGACCCCGGCCGGCCCCCTGCAAACCGTCCGACTGGTGCGTGAACGAAACGACAGCAGCAGACAGACCTGGCTCTGGTTTGCCCCGGAGCACAATTTTGCACTGGTGAAACTGGTGCAGGAAGAAGACAATCAGCGCCACGAAATGTTGATCCGGTCTCTCTGAATGCGTTTTGCTCCGCTGCTACTGCTATTGCTGACCGGCGCGCTGACCGCAGCGCCACTTGCGCCCTTTGAGGCGGAATTCCGTCTCCACGTTAGCAAGATTCCGACTCCCATCAAGGCAACCCTGTCCCTGGAACCCCTGGATACGCCAGACCATTACCGCATGCGCATGCACAGCCGCTCTTTTCTGGTGAAGAGTCTGGAGCAAAGCGAGTTTTCCTGGAATGAGTGCGCTCCTCGCAGTCAGCAATACCGGCATGAGTTTCGCGGATTCGGCATTCGCCGCGAGCACACCATGTCATTTGACTGGGAACAACAGGAGGTCGTATTCGATGATGGCGACGGAAAGGGCCACTACCCGGTCACCGATAACACCCTTGATGAGTTGACCATGCTGCTCAAGGCCCAGTGCCTGTTTGCCGAAGGCCTGCGGGAATTCACTCTCGATGCTGCCTACGGCGACAGGGTCCGCAGCCACACCTTCGTCATCACCGGCGAGGAAGAGATTGAAACGCCCGCCGGCAAGATCCAGACACTGGTGATTGAAAAACGCCGAAAAAAAGACAGCCAGCGACGCACCATTTTCTGGGTGGCGCCGTCACTGCAGTACATGTTGGTGAAGGCCCGTCATGTGGAAAACCGGGCGCTGTTCGGAGAGCTGCTGATGCGCAGCTATGAAGGCCCGAAACCGGATGACACTGTCTTTGAAAGCGCGCCTGCCGATGACGAACCTGACGAAGATCAGCCGGCAAATACAGGCCCGTCGGAACAATCTGCTGAAGAACCCGGCGACGCCGAACCCGATACAGAGTAATCAGGCCTTCGGCAGGGTTACGCCCTGCTGGCCCTGATACTTGCCGCCGCGATCCTTATACGACACCTCGCAGACTTCATCGGACTCCAGAAACAGCATCTGCGCCACGCCTTCGTTGGCATAGATCTTTGCTGGCAGCGTGGTGGTATTGGAAAACTCCAGCGTCACATGCCCTTCCCACTCCGGCTCCAGCGGAGTGACATTGACGATAATACCGCAGCGCGCATAGGTGGACTTGCCAAGACAAATGGTCAGCACATTACGCGGGATGCGGAAGTATTCCACCGTGCGCGCCAGAGCAAACGAGTTCGGCGGAATAATGCAGCAATCGCCGCGCACGTCGACGAAACTCTTTTCATCAAAATGCTTGGGATCAACGGTGGCCGAGTGAATATTGGTGAACACCTTGAATTCATCAGCGCAGCGAACGTCATAGCCGTAGCTGGACACACCATAGGAAATCACCTTGCCACCATCTGCGCCCTGCCGTACCTGCTTCGCCTCGAACGGCTCGATCATGCCGTGCTGCTCGGCCATGCGCTGGATCCAGCGGTCTGACTTGATACTCATGGTGACTCCCTCGATATCCGGTTATGTCTGGCGAAGCGCGCATCTTAACCGCAGCTATCCCGCCTGTCAGTGCTCCATCCGCACCCGGGGGAAAGCCCGCTGACCGACCCCGGTCAGCGATAACCGCGCCGCCATGCGCCGGGCCACCTGCCGATACGCCTCCGCCTCGACACTGTCCGGCGCTGCGATCACGGTCGGCCTGCCGCCATCAGCCTGCTCCCGGATAGAACGTGACAACGGCAAGCTGCCCAGCAACGCCGTGTCATAACGGGCAGCGACCCTCTGCCCTCCGCCCTCACCGAAAATATGCTCGACATGGCCGCATTGGCTGCAGACATGCATGGCCATGTTCTCGACGATGCCAAGCACGCGGATGTCGGTCTTGCGGAACATCTCGATGCCCTTGATGGCGTCCAGCAGGGCAATGTCCTGCGGCGTGGTCACCACTACCGCACCGGCGACCGGCACGCGCTGGGCCAGAGTCAGCTGGATATCGCCGGTACCCGGCGGCATGTCGACAATCAGGTAATCAAGCTGGTCCCACAGGGTTTGCTCGACCAGCTGCAGCAGGGCGCCGCTGGCCTTCGGCCCGCGAAACACCACCGGTGTCCCTTCGTCGATCAGATAGCCCATCGACATGCTCTGCAGCCCGTGCGCCTCCACCGGGACAAACAGCCGGTTGTCACTGACCTTCGGCCGCAGGCCGTCCGGCACACCAAGCATCAGCGGCAGACTCGGGCCGAACACATCGGCATCCAGCACACCCACGCGAGCACCTTCGGCCTGCAGCGCCAGCGCCAGATTGACCGCAGTAGTCGATTTGCCGACCCCGCCCTTGCCTGACGACACGGCAATAATATTGCTGACCTGATCCAGCGCCGCCATGTTCTGCTGGGTACGGTGCGGCTGCACCTGCCAGCCGACATGCAGATGCAATGGCGCCCCGGCCAGCAATGGCGCAAGTGCCGTGCGTATCTGCTGCTGGTAATCGGCCAGACGGCTGTCGCACGGATAGCCCAGCGCCACTTCCAGCCGGACCCCGGCGTCAGTCACCTCCAGCCGGGTTACACAACCGGCGCTGACCAGATCAGTGCCCAACTCGTCCGGCACGATTGCCGCCAACGCCTGTCTCAGTGCCTGTTCGGTGATTGTCATACTGCCTCCCGCGATAACGGGCGCCATGATAGGCCGCTATGAAGAAGACGTCACCGAACCTGCGCTCGACGCTAAATCTGCCCAAGGGCTGTTCAGCGGCCGGCATTGCTCTGCACAATCCAACTCATTGACCGGGAGTTCTTGCTATGCGCTATTTCCTGCTGACCATGGTCGCGCTGTTTGCGCTGACCGGCTGCGACAATCAGGTTACCAGCAACACCACGATACCGGAGTCACTGTCACCGCATGTCGAGGTTCAGGGGGTGGCAGAAACCACCGCCACACCGGACCGTTTCCGCCTGCGCGTCAGCTTCAGCGAAACCGGTACCGATGTCGCGACGATGAAAACACGACTGGACCAGCAGGTGGCGGAGGCGCTCGCGGCGGCACGAACCCTTGGCATCGACGACAAGCAGCTGCGGGCCGATTCCATCAACGTTCAACCGGAGTGGGAGTGGCGTCCGGAGCGCCGCTTGATCGGCCAGCGGGTCTCACGCGATGTGCAGATCCGTGTGGACGGCTTCGACACCTACACCGCCCTGCTGGAAAAACTCACCGCCCTGAAACCCGGCGCCCTGCATCAGGAAGGGGCCGAAGTAAGTGATCTGGCAGCGCTAGAGGATCAGGTTCTGAAGCAGGCAGTCGCCAATGCCCGGCATCGGGCGGCGACGCTGGCCAGTGCCGCCGGCCGTGAGCTTGGCGAGGCACTGGTCATCATCGAACAGAACACCCTGCTGCCAGGCCCGTTGCCAATGCGTGTCATGGCCATGGAAGCGAGCCCGGAACCAGCCGGCTACAGTGCCGGCGAAGCCACGGTGCGCGGCCAGGTACTGGTGCGCTTCCGGCTGGACTGATTTTCCAGCGGCGCCCTAGAACAGCAGGGTAACGGCCAGACGCCAGTGACCTGCCTGACTGGCAGGTTCGGAAATTGCCAGCCCACCGGCTGGCGAGGTCAGCACAACAACACCGCTCTCGTCGATACGCGAGTGCTCATAGCCAAGACTGACCACGGGCGCGGCAGAGGAAGCGCGAAACGCCACGGCCAACCGATAGCCGTGACTGTGCGGCAGAGCAATCACCGGCCTGCCATAACCAGCAAAACGCAGGTCGACCTCAAGTTGTGCGTCGTACAGATAAAACAGTTCTGCCCGCAGCCGCCAACGCTCTGGTGATCCAGGTTGCAACCCTTGCGATAAACCGAGGTTTACCTCGGTCCATTGATACTCTTCATACAGACCACGGATGTCGCCCCGCCCCTGAATAGCACGCTGACGCAAATAACCGCTGACACCAGCATGGAACTGTTGCCAGCAACCGGATGTGCAATAAGCCAGCGCCACAGTGCCGCGATACACATCAATATCAGTCGTGCTGCGAAACGGCACGCCAAACTGGGTCTGACCGTCATAATCTACCGAGCCACTGGCCAGCTCACCGGCAAATTGCAGCGACCAGTAACCAGGCAGTGACCACGACAGGTTTGCGGACAAAGCCGGCAACCAGCCGCTCTCCCGATTCAGCGTCGTGCCGTCATTACTCCGCTCACGACTGTCATAGCGCATAAGCGCCAGCGATATAGCGCCATCCACAGCGATCGCCGGAGTGCTCAGGAGCAGCGTCGACAACAGGAAAATCTGGCCAAGAAAAAGGCGCACAATGTGCGCCTTTCTCCTTACTGCACATACAGGCATATTTATAAGGGAAGCTCAGACAACGATACATTGACCATACCGCAGCCACTGAAAACAACTATGATTTCAAAGGCCGAGTCGGAGGACGAAACGGTTATCGTACCGGCAGAGAAGCCGCCATCAGGACAATCACGTACCAGACCTTCGGCAACAAAATCCACATAGCCGTGGGTGGGGTCATAGACGCGAGCTGCAACATCAAAGTTGATACCGTTGTCAGTCACATTAACGTTCTCGACCCGGTAGATGATTCCGTTAGTGCCGACAAAGTCAGAGGTGATGCTGCAGGTATAAACCTCGCCTACCTGATTACAGGTAATGGTCATATTGTCGATTCGCTCTACTTCACCGGTGAGCGTGTTCTCTATGGTAAAGTTTTCATAGTGAGTCGTGCTGGACGTTTCCGTGGCAGTGACCGTCACCACACCATTGATAATTATGTTGCCGCTTTCCTCATCAGAAACACACCAGTTCTTGTACTTCAGTACCGTTTTATTATCGGAGACACTGTAACTGGCGGAACCACCACAATCACCGGGGATGCTGAAGTCTGCAGCACTGGCCGTTTCCGCCAGCCCGCCGGCCTGATCAATCACCTGCTGATGGATGGCATCCAGTCGCTGGCGTAAATCATCAGACATCGTTACCCGCCCTGCGGACAGGCTTACGGCAACGGGAGCATCTGGTGGTGCACCCTGAACGATCGCCGCGATACTGGCCTGAGTGGCAGCATCGGCAAGATCATCCGCATTATTGCCATCAATTGTCGCTGCCGTACTTTTACCGCTGTAGCTGGTGGAACCACCACCGCCGCCTCCGCCGCCACAGGCAGTAAGCGCTGCAACAAACAGCACAGCGAGAAACCCGGCAGCAAAACGCTGCGGCCAGAAAGAAGAAGTTTGTGAAATGGTCATAGCACCCTCCTTGGGAAGCACAAAGCACCGAGCGGACAGCCCGCTCAGCAGCGCAAATACTAACCCGTTGCCCATCAGCAATACATCCACCGGGCACCAGGGCACTGGCACACCAGTGACGTGCCTCACACTTTTCAATGCCGGCTTCTCAGCCTAATGTTCTGGCCTGTCAGACAAAAGCGGGCACCCGGAACCGGTTAGTCGCTATACTCCGGGCACCGTCACAATGACCGGTGCCCCTATGAAACGCGCCCTGAAACAACTGGAAAAAGCCATTGAACACGCCGCCACCTACCAGGAGTGGCGTGAGGCCAGCCTCGAGCACGACCGTCTTTCCGGTGCTGAAAACTGGAAGGAAATTGATCGCTCACAGCATTACGACTACGAGCTGATTCGCAACCGTCTGGCGCAGATCCGTCAGGCCAGGGAACGCAACGACGTTAACAAGCTGGTATTCCACCTGCATGAGGGCCTGCATGGCAACCTCGGCAATATTTCCAATCCGGCGCTCTATAGCCATGCCCGGGTTGGCACCAAACACCTGATTGAACGCTACCTGGCGGAAGTAACTGCGGCACTGGATTACCTGTGCGACAACGAATTCGAAGAGTTTCCGTTCAAGGAAAAACTCGATTTCTTCCAGACTACCGGGCAGGCCTTCGGCCAGAGCTGCCTGATGCTGTCTGGTGGCGCCGCCCTGGGCCTGTTCCACATCGGCGTGGCCAAATCACTGTGGGAACAGGACTTGCTGCCACCGGTCATTTCCGGCTCCAGTGCCGGTTCCATTATCGCTTCCGTGGTTGGCACCCACGACGATTCCGAACTGATGACCAAACTGGAGCCGGAAAATATCTATCTGGAAGCCTTCAAGGTGGTGGGCTGGAGCGGTGCGCTGAAGGGCCAGCCGGTACTGGACGGCAATTATCTGGAAGCCTGCCTTGAGGAAAATATCCTCGACCTGACATTCGAAGAGGCGTACCGGAAAACCGGCCGCGAGATCAACATCACCGTCAGCCCCTACGACCGTCATCAGCATGCCCGCCTGCTGAACTGGCGGACTTCGCCGAATGTGCTGATCCGCAAGGCCTCGCTCGCTTCCTGTGCCATTCCCGGCATCTATCCACCGGTGACGCTGTGGGCAAAGAATATCGAGGGCGAGAAAGTCCCCTATATCCCGAGCCGCAAATGGGTGGATGGCTCGATCAAGGACGACCTGCCGATTCGTCGTCTGGCCCGCCTCTACGGCGTCAACCACTCGATCGTCAGCCAGACCAATCCCCACGTGGTGCCGTTTCTGGCCCGCAAGGGTGGCGGCCGGATGATCCCGGCGCTGGGCAACCTCGCTTTGCGCAACATCACCATGAACGCCCGCTTTGTGCTCAATATGGCCCAGCGCCAGGTGCAGTCCAACGACCTCGGCCTGATCCTCGACAAGGCTGAATCGATTCTCAAGCAGAAATATTTCGGCGACATCAACATTATTCCGCCGCGGCAGGCTGCCAATATCCTGCGCGTACTGCGCAACCCGACGGTGGAAGATATCCGCGCCTTTATCCGTACCGGTGAACGTACTACCTGGCCGAAGCTGGAGCTGGTGCGTAACACCACCACGATCAGCCGCACCTTCCGCAGCTGTCTGCAGCGTCTGGACCGGATTGAAACGGAGAAGCTGCGGCACCTGCGGCTGATCCGCAAAGAGGGCTGACACCGCCAGCCGGCGGCTACCACTCGTCGGCTGGAGGGGGCAGCGAGGCTTGTGGCCGGGCACATCTGCGCCTAGGATACGAACAATGTCTTAGGAAACAGGCGTGACGCACAAGGACTGTGCACAGAAACACGGAAACGTGATAATGACAGCACTACACTTCCGCGCTACCGGGGAGTATATGTCTGCGCATCTGCCCCGGGTTCCCGGGAACTGGGCGCCCGCCGACCACGGCAGGCGTCACTGTCCCGACCCGTTAATGAGGTCGCGACAATGGATGCTACTACTTGCACCCGGAGACTCCGCTCCGGAGCGGTGACATCAATATTTCGACAGGTCCATGGAGGGTCCTGATCATGTTTAACCGATTGCGCCGCTACCATAGTGAAAACCCCCTCGCCTTCCGCCTGATGGGCGCTATTCTGCTGATCAGTTCGGTAATTACTCTGGTGGCGATTCTGTTACTGCTGGCCCGCGAGTTTGATGAGGGGCTGTCGGACATGGAACGCAATCTGGAACAGGTTGAACTGACTGCCCTGCCCGGCATCACCAGAAGCCTCTGGAATTTCGATGAAGAGCAGCTGCGCGTGCAACTGGAAGCTCTGCTCAGACTGCAGGAAGTAAGTGGCGCCGAAGTGCAATGGAAGGACTGGAATGGCCAGACCCGTAGCCTGCTGGTGGGCAGTCCACGCGGCAGCGCCGCAAGCCAGCGCACTAACAGTTACCCGATCATTTACCGGCGCCGCGACGGCAGCGCCGAATCACTCGGCGAGCTGCATATCCAGCTCAGCCGTGACGCCCTGTACCAGCGAGTTGGCGAGCACGCTGCCTTTATCATCCTGTTCCAGAGCGTGAAAACACTGATTATCGCCGTGGTCATCATGCTGCTGATGCGCCACATGCTTGGCCGCCACCTGCGCGCCATTTCCAGTTACGCCCGCGAGCTATCGATCACCCGGCTGCATCACCCGCTGAAACTGCCCAGACAGAACATGCAGCGTGACGAATTGCAGGATATCGCCGACGCCATTAATGAAATGCGCGAAAGCCTGCGCAGCGATATTGTCCGCCGCGAACAGACCGAGGAAGCGCTGGAAGAAGAACGGCAGCAGCGCGAGCAGAACGAAGAACAACGCATCCGTGCGGAAAGTGCCAACCAGGCGAAGAGCGAATTCCTCGCCACCATGAGCCATGAAATCCGCACACCGATGAATGGCATCATCGGTGTGCTCGACCTGCTCGCCAACAGCGATCTGAGCGAACGCCAGCGCCATTACGTGGAGTTGATGCAGCACTCCGGTGACAACCTGATCGCGGTGCTCAACGACATTCTCGACTTCTCCAAAATTGAAGCCGGCCAGCTGTCGCTGGAATCCACCCCGGTAGATATCCAGTCGCTGACCGAAGATGCCGTCAGTGCCTTTGCCGGTGTTGCCCGGCAGCAATCGCTGGATCTGATCATTGATGTCACGGTCAGCGAGTTTCGTTGGGTCTATGGTGATCCGGTGCGACTGCGGCAGATTCTGCTCAACCTGATCAATAATGCGGTCAAGTTCACCCGCGAGGGCCATGTACTGGTGAGAGTCAGCGAACAACTGCTCAACAGCGGTCAGCGCGGCCTGCATATTGAGGTCCAGGATACCGGGGTCGGCATTGCGGCAGATCAGCAAAAACGTATCTTCGATGTCTTCACTCAGGCAGACCAGAGCACGGCGCGACGTTTTGGCGGTACCGGGCTGGGGTTGGCGGTCTGCAAGCGACTTGCCGAACTGATGTCCGGCGAAATCAGCGTCATCAGCAGCCCGGGCGAAGGCTCCTGCTTCTGGCTTGACCTGCCTCTTACACCGTACAGCAGCGCCAGCGAACCGCGCACACCGGTCAAGCGCGATGTGCTGGTGCTGACTCGCTCGGAAGCCGAGCAAAGGGCTCTGCGACATATGCTCGAACATGCCGGCGCTACCGTGACCTGCGGAACCGACCTTTCCCATATCGAGATGGCAGAAAACTTCGACCAGATCCTGATCGACAGCTCTCTTGTGCTGCAGGCAAATCCGCAGGCCCGCCAGCGCCTGCAACGTTGCCGCGAACAGATTACCCTGATGGCCAGCATTGACCAGTCGTTCGAGAGTTATCCGATTATCAACAAGCCGGTCACGCCCTCGGCGCTTGGTCATTTTCTCAGCGACCAGGCAATGGCGGAGCAGACCCTGCCGATCAGCCAGATCAGCGAACACGGCCGCTTTGACCACCTCAGTGTGCTGGTAGCCGAGGACAACGACGTCAACCGTGATGTGATCCGCGCCATTCTCGGCGCCCTGCGCATCCAGCCGGTGCTGTGCCGCAACGGCGAGGAAGCCGCCGCCGCCTACCGCGCCGCAGGCGGCGCTTTTGATCTGGTGCTGATGGACTGCGAGATGCCGGTCATGGATGGCATTACCGCCACGGAAAAAATTCGCGAAATCGAAGCCCGCGCCAACCTGCCACGGACACCGGTGGTGGCACTGACCGCCCACGTCCTGCAAGAACAGCGCGAGCGGATGCAGAAGGCTGGCATGGACCAGTTTCTGAGTAAGCCGGTGCGCAAGGATGCCGTGCAGAAACTGCTGTCCGAACTTGGTCTGGAGAAACGCCTGCAACTGGTGCGCTCGGACCTGCGCCGGGAAAAGTAGCCCGCCGTACGGCAGTCGCTTGCCGCGCTGCCCCCCTGCCCCGATAATGCCGACCGGATTCCCGGAGGCCACCATGACAATTGAAACCGGCAAGGTCGTGCAGTTTCACTACGACCTGTTTATCAACGACCAGCAAATCGAAAGCTCCCGCGACGGAGAACCGATGGCCTACCTGCATGGTGCACAAAACATCATCAGCGGCCTGGAAGACGCTCTCGCAGGGCATCAGGCCGGCGACCATGTCGAGGTCACGGTAGCGCCAGAGCAAGGTTACGGCCTGCGCGAGGACAACCGCATCCAGCGCGTTCCAGCAAAATACCTCAAGCACGCCGGCAAACTGAAACCGGGCATGCAGGTCCAGGTCAGCACCGATCAGGGCGCGCGTCTGGTGACAGTGGTAAAGGTTGGCCTGAAGTCTGTGGATGTCGATGGCAACCACCCACTGGCCGGTGAGACACTGCGTTTCGTGGTCGATATTGTCGATATTCGTGATGCCAGCGCCGAAGAGAAGGCACATGGCCATGCCCACGGCGTTGGTGGCCATCACCACTGATTCGAACAAATAGCCGACAAAAGAAAAGGGCTGCCCGAGGCAGCCCTTTTTTGCTCTGGAGCGGATGGAGGGAATCGAACCCTCGTATGCAGCTTGGGAAGCTGCCGTTCTGCCATTGAACTACACCCGCTGTGCGCCGCGATTGTGAGTCAGCACTCAAGCCGGGTCAATTGGTACACGCAACAGCGCCGTCCGTCCGCTTGTATCTTGCCCTGATGCCAGAGCGCGCTATGCTCTGGACCTTCCTGACAACGGGGTGGCTATGAGCAGAACCGCATTTGTGACCGGCGGCACCGGCTTTCTTGGTGGCCATATCATCCGCCAGCTGAAAGCGGCGCATTGGCGGGTTATTGCCCTGCACCGCCCGGCAACCAGCCCCGATGTTCTGCTGACGCTTGGCGCCGAACCGGTGGCGGGTAAACTCGACGATCCTGCCAGCCTGATTGCCGCCATCCCGGAGATGGCTGATGCAGTGTTTCATACCGCCGCCAACACCTCGATGTGGCGCCGGCAGAATCGCGAGCAAACCCGCGACAATGTGCTGGGTACTCGCCATATGGTTGATGCGGCACTGCGGAAAAATGTCCGTCGCTTTATTCATACTTCATCCATTTCGGCCTGGGGCATTCAGGCCGAACGGATTGATGAATCCACCCCGTCAAATGCGGCCGGAGACTGGATCAACTACAACCGCACCAAGTATGAAGCCGAGCAACAGGTACGCGGCGGTATCGCCCAGGGACTGGATGCGGTAATCCTGAATCCGTGCGGCATTATCGGTGCCGGTGACAAACACAACTGGTCGCAGATGATCCGCCTGATTGATCAGGGCAAGCTGCCGGGGGTACCGCCGGGCAGCGGTAATTTCTGCGATGTCCGCGAGGTCGCCGCTGCTCATTTGCGGGCCTTTGAGGTCGGTGAGCGTGGTGCCAACTACATCCTCGCCGGCGTCGAAGCGAGTTTCCTTGAGCTGGCCCGTACCGTGGCCCATCTGCTCGGCCGGCGCGCACCACGCCACGCCATTCCGAAAACCGTGCTGCGTATGGCCGGGCAGGTCTATCCATTGCTGTCTCTGGTCAGCGGCCGGGAACCGGATCTGACCCCGGAAAAGGTCGCACTGATCACTAACCGGGTGGCCGCAGATGGCAGTCGTGCGGTGCGCGAGCTTGGTTTTAATGATCAGGTTCCGCTTCAGGAAATGCTCGGTGAATGTATCGACTGGATGCGCCGCGAAGGCATGCTCGGTCGCGACTGACATCCCGCAAACACCACCACAGCAATCCCGATCGCCCCTTTTTCGAGACACCCTCTGGCGCCTTAGCGACGGGCCTGCCAGACCCGAAAGCGGCGATTCTCCACCAGCACCTCAACCTGTCTGAACGCCTGCTTCAACCAGTCGCCATAGGGCAAGCCCTGATTGGCTACCAGCAACAGCCGGCCGTTATCGCCCAGGTATCGGGGCGCTTCACGAATCAACCTTTCGCTGATCGCGGTAGTGCGCTGCAGGCCGTCATGGAACGGCGGGTTACTGACAATCAGATCAAACCGGCCGGTTACTGCACTGTACAGGTCACTGCACTGCACCTCGCCGTTCAGCTGGTTGGCCTGCAGCGTTGCCGTGGTTGCTGCCACTGCCGTGGCGCTGACATCCACCGCCATCACCTGCAAGCCGGCGCGCGCCAGTACCGCACTGAGAATGCCGGCGCCGCAACCGATATCCAGTACCGACCCGGACAGCGGCAGAGCCGCCAGCGATTCCAGCAACAGGGCGCTGCCGTCATCAAGGCGACCATGGCTGAACACACCGGGGTAGCTGACCACCTGAATACCGTCGTGCTGCCACTGGCGCGTGTGCTGCGCCAGCGAGAATGGCGCCGGGCGCAGCCGGCCACTGTACAGCTTGCAGTGGCGGGCACTGTCTTCCAGCGCCACCGCGTCGGCGTAGTCGGCGAGATCGGTGGCGCCGCCCTTGATGCCGCCGGTCGCCGGCCCGGCCAGCCAGATACGGATGGGCTGCTCTATCTGCCCGGCCAGCGAGGCCAGCACCAGGCGCAGACGCTCACGGGATTTGGGCAACACCACGACAATCAGGTCAGTGTTTGCCGGCACCTCCGGCAACCAGTGCGATTGCCGGCCCGGCAGTGAACTGTCGTCACTGCACAGCATCAGGGACCGGGCCGGCAGGCTCGGCAGCGCCGGGTCATCTGCTTCCGCCAGCAAAACATGGGATACCGCCAGAACCTCGTCATGGCGCTGCAGCAAGCGGGTGGTGTTTTCCATGGACGATCCATATCGGGAAGCAGGCGGCGCAGTATAACGGCAGCGGTCGCCGACGGCAGCCAGACAACATACACTGACGGCCATGACCAACCTGCCTCGTATTGCGAGAACAATCATCACAATGCGCTATCTGATGCTGTTGCCCCTGCTGCTGGTCATGCATGCCGCCGCCGATGAGCTGGACTGCCACAGCTGGTTTGCTGATCAACAAAGAGCCCTTGAGCAGGCCGGCATCCACGATGCCGGCAGCATCAGGCTGGAAGGCTATCCGCATCTTCGTGCCAATCGCTGGTTGGCCTTTTTGCACGGTGAAGCAAACAGCGATGCCCGCCGGCAGTTGTGGCTCGACCTGGCCAGGGAAGAAGCACTGCGGGGCTGGCGTGCGGAGCTTGCCCGGCTGGCCCCCGAACAGCCCTGGCAGGACCAGCTTGAACAGTGCCTGTACCAGCTGACCAGACACAGTGCCTTCTACGGTGTGCCGGTGCCGGAAGTGCCGGACGGCTATGCTACCTGGCTGCGGGTGCTTGGCGTCTACCCGGTCAGCAAGATTCTGGCCGGCCCTTCCATGCGCCGCTACCAGCGCGACATGCAACGACGCCTGCAGCGTCCTGCCCGGCTAGCGCTGCATCATTACCTGCCGGAGGACTTCAGCGGCAACTTGCCGGTACCGGAGGATCTGGCACCGAATGCGTTTGATATGCCGCTGCCACGCCAGGCGACCCGACTGGCCTTGCTGGCCCACTATGCACCGGTGCTCAGTATTGCTGACCCGAAGGACGTCAACCAGCCGGGCACAGTCGTGCTGAATGACGGCCATCCGTCTGTCGATGTCGATACGGCGACCGCCTACCAGTGGCTCAGCTGGACCCGCTACCGCGGCCATAACCTGCTGCAGCTGAATTATCAGTTCTGGTTTCAGCGCCGGCCGCAAGACGGCTTGCTGGATATCTATGCCGGTGAGCTCGACAGCCTGATCTGGCGCGTCACCCTGAAGCCGGATGGTAATGTGCTCTACTACGACACCATTCATGGCTGTGGCTGTTACCACAAGGTGTTTGCCGTCGCCCGCGGACTGGACCCCGCCAGTCAGATTGGCGACCGACCGATTTTTTCCCGTGAGCTGGCGCCGAACGCTGCCAATGGCCGTATCAGCCTGCTGCTGGAACCGGACACGCACTATCTGGTCCGGGTGCAAGCCTTCAAGGCAGAAGGTGAACTGCATCGCTACCAGGCCGTAGATGCAGATCGATTACGCCAGCTACCGGATCAACGCGGCGGCATTGGCAGCCTCTACGATCATCGCGGTCTGGTGCCGGCATCCCGGCGCCCTGAGCGCTTTCTGCTCTGGCCTCTGGGTGTGCCCTCGGCCGGCGCCATGCGCCAGCCCGGGCGACACGCCATTGCCTTCATCGGCCGGCGTCACTTTGATGACCCGACCCTGCCGGCGCAGATATTCGCACAATAACGGTTACGAAATTGACCGGGACGACGGAGGCATCCCGGCGTTATGATGATTTCTGCTGACCAACGTATCACCCTTGGAGTCATACCATGCTGACCTCTTTCGCGTGCCGATGCCTTGTGCTCTGTGCCGTGACCCTGCCCGTCACGGCCGTTGCGACCGTCGACCGGCAGGCGGAGGTTTTTGCCAAAGCGCTGGCAGCTGCCAGAAACAGCCAGTGGGCCACCGTCAATGCCCTGCAGCCGGAACTTGGCCAACATTTCGTCCTGCAGGACTACCTGGACTTTCACCAGCTTCGTGCACGGCTGCCCGGCGCCCCGGTTGAGCAGGTGCTGGTCTACACCCGCAAGTATGATGACTCTCCGTTAAGCATCAGCATGCGCCGCCTGGCCATGGATCAGTACGCAAGGCAAGAACGCTGGACGGATCTGCAGGCGGTCAGCGCCGGGGTACCGGCACCACTGGCACTGCGCTGCCATTACTACCACGCCATGCTTGATGCGGAACGCGAACGCGCCCTGCGGGAAGCGCGGCAGCTGTGGCTCAGCGGTGAATCACGCCCGGATGCCTGTGACCCGCTATTCAGTGCCTTGAAACAGGACAAACAGCTGGATGATGCACTGGTCTGGCAACGCCTGTTACTTGCTGCCAGAGCCGGAAACGAATCCCTGATGCGCTATCTGCGCAGTGAGCTGTCGGATGGCGAGTGGTCGGCAAGGGCCGATTCGCTGCTGCACCTCTACCGGCAGCCCACCCAGGTACGCCATCTGAGTGCCGCGGAGCATCACGATGAATTGGCGGTGGTGGTTCTGGAGCGGCTGGCCGACAAAAATCCGGAAGAGGCTCGCCGTGTATTGCCAATGCTGGCCAAGCGCCTGTCACTGAGCGAGGACCAGCAACGCCGTATCAGCGACCGGATTGCCTGGTTCTCCAGCATTCGTGATATTCCGGAAAATCGTGGCTGGCTGGATCAGTATCTGAACGAAAGCAGTGACCAGCGGGTGCTGGAGCAGCGCGTCCGGCGCGCTGTCCGCGAGCAGAACTGGGATGACGTCGAGCGCTGGGTGAATGCGTTGCCGGCATCCGAGCGCACCGGTGCGCGCTGGCGTTACTGGCTGGCCCGCGCCTTTGAGCAACGCGGCGATCAGGAGTCAGCGCAGCGCTATTATCAACTCGCTGCCAGTGGTCGTAACTTCTGGGGCTTTCTGGCGGCGGACCATCTCGGGGTAGCGCCTGCACTGAACAACCGTCCGGCATTGGAAGAGGACATCGCCCTGAATGAACGCAGCGAACGGGTATTGCAGCGCGTTGCCCTGTTGCTTGCCGTGGGCGAAGCAGGCCACGCCCGTGAAGAATGGCTGTTCCTGCTACGCCATCTGGATGACGCCAGCCAGCAGGATGCGCTGGCCGGTATTGCCCTGCAGCGCAACTGGCCGCATCTCGCTATTGAAACGGCACTGCACACTGGCCGCCATGATGTACTCGACTGGCGCTTCCCGCTGGCGCAGCAAAGCGAGTTCGAGAAAGTTGCAGAAAAATACCAGATCGACAGCTGGCTGCTGATGGCCATCGCCCGACGTGAGAGCGCATTCAATCCGCAGGCCCGCTCCCACGCCGGCGCTTTGGGCTTGATGCAGCTGATGCCCGGCACAGCACGAGACATGGCGCGGCAGTCCGGTGTTGCCCTGAAAAATGCCGAGGCGGTGTTTGACCCTGCCATCAATATTGAATTAGGTAGCCGCTATCTGGCCGGGCTGATGAAACGTTACGGTGATAACCGGGTTCTGGCACTGGCTGCCTACAATGCCGGCCCGCACCGGGTGGACCGCTGGCTGGATGAAACGCATACGCCCTTTGATGTGTTTATCGAATCGATCCCGTTCTATGAAACCCGCGAATATGTTCAGGCAGTGCTGGCTTATCGGGTCATTCTGTCGCGCCATGAGAGCGATCAGCCGCTGGTTGCGCTGCTTGGAGAACGGGAAACCGCCAGACCCTACACGCCGATGCAGTTGGCAGCAAACCGGAACCGCGCGCCCTGAGGCCGTGGTGGGCTTTATGATGATTACCTGGTCGGCGTCGCGCACCTCTATCGAAACGCAGCGACACTGGACCGAGTAGATTCGTGCCGAGTGGTCAGCCCATCGCGGCCAGCGCCTGTCTGGTTGGCGCGTACCAGTAACTGCCAGTCTGGGGCGCGGAAAAGCGGGTTAACTGATCGCGAATGCCATCCTCGGTCAGGCCGTACATCCGCCGCAGTAGAAAATCAAACCGCTCTACCTCACAACTGAAGGCAAGAAAATACAGGCCATGCTGACTGCTGTTGCCCCAGGGCACCGAGCGGCGCCAGATTTTCTGCGGCACACCGTCGTGATCGGTGTCGGTACGACCGACATGCGCATCTGCCGGCATCCGTTCCCCATCGAACTCAATGGCATCGGCCTTGGTACGACCAATCACATTTTCCTGCTCGGTCACCGAGAGCTGATTGAATGCTGCCAGATCATGCCGCCAAAGCTGGGACAGCACGAAGCTGCCCCCGGCGCCCGGCTGCCCTTCCGGCACCAGTGCTGCCTTCAAGGCCTTGTCTCCTTCCGGATTGCCGATGCCATCGACAAAACCGGTCAGATCACGCATGTCATGATAGACAAAACCGTCCTGCTCCAGCTGCACGGAAAAAAATGCGTCCAGTTTCTCGCGGCACAGCATGGCAACATCGAACAGGTCACTGCGATGTTCGCCCTGAAGCCAGAAGAAAAGGTCCGCCTGCGTCGAAGGCACCACGCCATCAAGAGAAAAGTCCGCGAAGCTGACATCAATATCAAGGCGCTGGCACAGTGCCGGCCCGAAGGCCAGAACCAGGTTGACGCCAGCATGTCTGGTGCCTGCCACCTCCGCCAGTACCTTGCGCAATAATCCGGCGTCAATACCAGGGCGAGCAATAAACTCGAGAAAAAAATGATGGCGGCTGTCGCGATCAAAAATGGCCGGCTGAAAATCAGTCACCACAGGTCTCCGTGTCAGTCAGGGAGACGAGACCATACCACAGCCGCCATTAACGGACAGTCAGGCGCTTTTTCGCGACGCCATGTAAGCGCGCCAGCCGGCAAATGCCGTGATGTCCTCGGCGCCCTGCACTCCGCCCTGCTCACAGATAAAACCGCAAACCCGGCGGCCATCGGCCAGCTCCACCTTGCCGATGCCGAGGGGGGCCGGAATGGCGGCAACAAAACTGCCAAATTCCGCTTCCGGTAGCGACCAGACTT